>CALUIJ010000117.1 GCA_944320675.1 uncultured Prevotella sp. | reverse complement strand
CAGATGAAGATGGGCTTGCCTACGATGTGGTCTTCGGGCACGAAGCCCCAGTAACGGCTGTCGGCCGAGTTGTGGCGGTTGTCGCCCATCATCCAGTAATAGTCCATCTTGAACGTGTACCGGTCGGCCTGCTTGCCGTTGATGAATATCTTGCCGTCGCGTACTTGCAGGTCGTTTTCCTCATAGACGCGTATGGGACGCTCGTAGAGGGCGATGTTGCCCATGTCGAGACGCACGGTTTCGCCCTTCTTGGGTATCCATACTGGGCCGTAGTTGTCGCGCGTCCATCCGGTGTTTGCGTTGAGCGGATATACGTCGCCGGTGATTGTGTCGGTGTTGAGGGTGATGCTCTCTACGATGTCCTTGCGCGAGCCGAGGGTCTTGACGGCGCGGCTTGTGAGCGGCATGTATCCGTTTTGGTTGAGGCTTGTCAGGTCTTCCATGCTTATGCCCAGCTCCTTCATCATGTCGTCGGGTATGGGGCGTAGCAGTTTCACGTAGTAAGTGTACTGCACGTTGTCGGGTTCCTTGTTGGGCTTGCCGTCGAGATAGATTATGCGGTTCTTGATCTGCAGCGTCTGTCCGGGCAGTCCCACGCAGCGTTTCACGTAGTTTTCGCGGCGGTCTACCGGCCTTGTGATGATGTGTCCGTAAGTGGCCGAGTTGTCGATGATGTAGTTGCGCCCGGTGTTGTATTCCATCTTGTACCAGTCGTACTGCTGTTGCGGCGTCATGGCGGCGAAGTCGGGGCGCGTCTGCAGCAGCTGTCCGCCCAGCAGGTAGCACATCTGGTAGTAGTCGGCGGCCTGGTATTCCTCCTTGCTTACGAGGGTGTCGCCCGACGGGTAGTTGAATACTACGATGTCGTTAAGCTTGATGTCGCCGAGGCCTTTCACGCGGCGGTAGTCCCACTGCGGCCACTCGACGTACGACTTGCAGCCGAACACGGGCAGCGTGTGCTGCGTGAGCGGCATGGTGAGCGGCGTCTCGGGTATGCGAGGGCCGTAGCTTACCTTGCTGACGAAGAGGTAGTCGCCCGTGAGGAGCGACTTCTCGAGCGACGACGACGGTATTACGTAGTTCTGGAAGAAGAACAGGTTGATGAAGTAGACGGCCACGAGGGCGAACACTATGGCGTCGACCCACGACATGACGAAGCGCACGGGCGGCTCGGAGTTTTTCCACCATTGCCACCGTATCTTCTTCGTTATGTAGACGTCGAAGATGAACGGGACTACGAGGAGCCCCCACCAGCTCTTCACCCAGAGCAGGAAGGCGAGGTACAAGGCCGTCACGACGGCGAACTTCGCCCACTGTTTCTTCATGTTTAGTTGTTGTCTTTCCTTGTTTTCCATATCATTTTAACGAAAGCCGGGCGTGCGTCGGTCAGAACTTGAACATGTCGCTTATCGTGAGCAGGCCGCTGTGGTCCTTTGTGTATTCGGCGGCGAGCACTGCGCCGAGGGCGAAGCCCTTGCGCGAATGCGCGTTGTGGGTTATCGTTATGCAGTCGGCCTCGGAGTCGTACTTCACCGTATGTATGCCCGGCACTTCGCCGCGGCGTATGCTGTTTATGGCTATCTCGTCGTCGGCGCACCGGTCGGTGCCCGTCAGCGTGCCGTCGGGTGCCGTCAGCGTGCCCTTCACCCACTTGTCCTTGCGGTCAAGGTTGTCGATTATCTCCTCGGCCAGCGTTATGGCCGTGCCGCTCGGAGCGTCGAGCTTGTGTACGTGGTGGGTCTCCTCCATCGATACGGAGTACTGCGGGAAGCCGTTCATTATCTTGGCCAAGTAGCGGTTGACGGCCGAGAATATGGCCACGCCCACGCTGAAGTTTGACGCCCAGAAGAGCGTCTTGCCTTCCTCGGCGCACATGCGGCGCACGTCGTCGCCGTGGTCTTTCATCCATCCGGTTGAGCCTGACACCACCTTTACGCCCTTGGCGAAGGCCTTAAGGTAGTTGCCGTAGGCGGCCGTGGGGTTGGTGAACTCTATTGCGACGTCGGCCGAGGCGAAGGCCTCCGAGTCGAAGTCCTGTTGGTTGTCGGTGTCGATAATGCTTACGATGTCGTGGCCGCGGCCGATGGCTATCTGCTCGATCATCTTGCCCATCTTGCCGTAACCTATGATTGCTATTTTCATCTTTAATTATAATTATAATTGTCTGCAAAGATAATGCAAGTCGGGCGAAATGCAAAATAAAAACGGGAGAAACGAGTTTTATTAATATTAAATAAGGTTAGTCCGGTACTGGAAAAAGAGAATGAATTTATTCTGAAGTGTAAGAAGTCTGTTGCATTTTGTCATTCCGGGTCTCGGCCCGGAATGACAAAATGCAACAGACTCATTAAATTCAATACGATAACGGTACTTTTATTGGATGTGCCTTTATACCGGGCTTGCGTAAAATAGTGGCGTTGCATGTTATAGATGCGGCTGATTAGGGCGATGTGTCGAGGGTGCTTACCAGGGCGGTCAGGCCCATCGGCCATATTATCCGGCGACGTTTTACCCTCTTGGTTTTTGCCTTTGGCTAACTGCCTGGTAATCAAGGTACTGCCAATATGCCGCCTTTCGGCTTGCGAAAGACGGCATATTGGGCAGCGAAAGACGGCATATCAGGCTGTAAAAGGCCGCCTTTTGGAAAGCGCCCGGATGCGGGCGTGAGCGTGGCCTGTTTGTGAAAAACGCATGTTTTTCGGCATGGCGGTGCCGAATACGGCGCAAAAGCGTTAACTTTGCACCGCCGCGCAGGCCCCGGACGGCCACGCGCGGGGTGACAAAAGGATATTAGCCATGGATTATATTTTCACTACGCGCATGATGGTGCGCGACTACGAGTGCGACATCGAGGGCATAGTCAACAACGCCAACTACCTGCATTACGCCGAGCATACGCGCCACTTGTTCCTGCAACGGTGCGGACTGAGCTTCGCCGAGATGCACCGCCGCGGCACCGACGCCGTGGTGGCGAGGATGAACCTGCAGTTTAAGACGCCGCTGAGGTGCGACGACGAGTTCATATCCTGCATCAACCTTAAGAAGGAGGGGCTGCGCTACGTGTTCTACCAGGACATCTACCGCGCGTCGGACAACAAGCTCTGCTTCAAGGGAGTGATAGACTTGGTGTGCCTCGTCAACGGCAAGCTTGCCCACAGCAGGGAGTATGACGAGGCCTTCGGCTTTGCAATTAACAATTGAAATTTAAAAAATTAACGGCGCGGCGTAACGGTTATGGACCGGATGATGCCTGACGGCAATCCGCAAGCCTTGGCCGGTTTAGCCGTTAGTCATTGGTTTTTTAATTTTTAATTATTCATTCTTAATTATTTATTTACATGGAGCAAGAGGTAGTCAACCTACTGACGCTGGCCGCGGCGATGCACTTCAGTCCGGAGACGGCCGTGCAGCTTTACCGCAAGGCGGGCAGCGCCACGGCCGTGATGGACAACCGCCGCAATCTCGGCGACATAGTTCCCGGCTGTACGCCTAAGGCGGCCGCGGCCCTTGCCTCGGCCGACGGAGCCCGCCGCAGGGCGGAGGCTGAAGCGGAATACGCCGTGCGCGCGGGCGTGAAGATACTCTGCGTCGACGGCGAGGGCTATCCGCCGAGGCTCGGCCTGTGTCCCGACGCGCCGCTGGCGCTCTTCTTCCGCGGCACGGCCGTGCTTGGCCGCCGCCGCATAGTAAGCATGGTGGGCACGCGCCGCTGCACCACGTACGGGCAAGACTGCGTGCGCTCGTTCGTCAGGCGGCTGAAAGAGCTGTGCCCCGACGCGCTCGTCGTGAGCGGACTGGCTTACGGCATAGACATCTGCGCCCACCGCGAGGCCTTGGCCTCGGGGCTCGACACCGTGGCCGTACTCGCCCACGGGCTGGACAACCTCTATCCGCCGCGCCACCGCGACACGGCCGACGAGATGACACGGCACGGCGGACTGCTGACCGAATACTTCACCCACACCAACGCCGACAAGCTGAACTTCCTGAGGCGCAACCGCATCGTGGCCGGCATGGCCGACGCAACGGTAGTGGTGGAGAGCGCCCACCACGGCGGCGCGCTTGTCACCGCGCGCCTCGCCCAAGGCTACGGCCGCGACGTGTTCGCCTTCCCCGGGCGCATGGGCGACGAATACTCTGAGGGCTGCAACAACCTGATACGCGACAACAAGGCCGCCCTCATAACGTCGGCCGACGACCTCGTGCGCGCCATGGGCTGGGCCGACGACGCGCGCATGGCCGAGGCCCGGCGGCAGGGAATAGAGCGCACGCTCTTCCCCGAACTGACGGAAGACGAGCAGGCCGTGGCCGGCGTGCTCGGAAAAGACAACGACCTGCAAGTCAACACGCTCGCAGCGCGCACGTCGATACCCGTAGGGGCACTCTCGGCCGTGATGTTCTCGCTCGAGATGAAAGGCGTGGTGAAGCTGACGGCGGGCGGGGTTTACCATCTGATTAAAAACTGAAAAAGCAATGAACATAGGCAACATACAATTCGGCGGACGCCCGCTCTTCCTCGCCCCGATGGAAGACGTGACCGACATAGGCTTCCGCCGGCTGTGCAAACGCTACGGGGCGGCGATGGTCTACACCGAGTTCGTCAGTGCCGAGGCTCTCGTACGCTCGGTCAAGAGCACCGTGAGCAAGCTCGCGATAAGCGACGACGAGCGGCCCGTAGGCATACAGATATACGGCCGCGACGCAGAGTCGATGGCCGAGGCGGCAAGGATAGTGGAGCAGGCCGGCCCCGACCTGATCGACCTCAACTTCGGCTGCCCCGTCAAGAAGGTGGCCGGCAAGGGCGCCGGGGCGGGCATGCTGCGTGACATTCCGCTGATGCTGAAGATAACAAGGGCGGTGGTCGATGCCGTGAAAGTGCCCGTAACGGTGAAGACGCGCTTGGGCTGGGACAGCCAGAACCTTATAATAGAAGACCTTGCCGAGCAGCTGCAGGACTGCGGCATACAGGCCCTGACCATACACGGGCGCACCCGGGCGCAGATGTACACGGGCGAAGCCGACTGGACCCTGATAGGCCGCGTGAAGCAGAATCCGCGCATGCGCATACCGATAATAGGCAACGGCGACATAACTTCGCCCGAAGAGGCGCGGCAGGCGTTCGAGCGTTACGGCGTGGACGCGGTGATGATAGGCCGAGCCACGTTCGGAAGGCCGTGGATATTCAAGGAGATGCGCGACTGGCTCGACGGCCGGCCGGCCGACCCTTCGCTCGACTTCAACCGCAAGCTCGACATCCTCGAAGAGCAATTGCGCATCAACGTGGAGCGCATCGACGAGTACCGCGGTATACTGCACACGCGCCGCCACCTCGCCGCAACGCCCATATTCAAGGGCATTCCCAACTTCCGCCAGACGCGCATAGCCATGCTACGCGCCGAGACGGTAAGCGAACTTACGGGAATCTTGGAGGAATGCAGGAAGTTGTTGAGTTAAGAATTAAGAGTTAAGAATTAAGAAAAACACCTTTGAAGGGTGCCGACAAGGCATATTTTCTTAATTCTTAACTCTTAATTCTTAATTCTCTCGACTCTTAACTCTTAATTAACACAATGTTGTTGGATTACCAATCGCGCACACGGTTGCTCGTAGGCGACGAAGCCGCCGGGCGGCTTAGTGAAATTAAAGTGATAGTGTTCGGCGTGGGCGGCGTGGGCAGCTGGTGCGTCGAGGGCCTTGTGCGCTCGGGCGTAAGGCGCATAACCATCGTCGACCCCGACCTTGTATGCCCGTCGAACGTAAACCGCCAGCTTATGGCTACGGCCGATACCGTAGGCCAAGTGAAGGTCGACGCGCTCAGGGAACATCTGTTGACGGTAAGCCCCGGGGCCGAAATAGACGCGCGCCACGAGGCCTTCAACGCCGCCACGGCGGCCGGTTTCGGCATCGGGGGGTATGATTACGTCGTCGACGCGATCGACAGCCTGCAGGATAAGATGCTGCTCATCCGCACGGCGTGCGACGCCGGCGTGAGGCTGTTCTCGTCGATGGGAGCAGCCCGCAAGCTCGACCCTGCGCGCGTGAAGGTGGCCGAGTTTTGGAAAGTTTACGGCTGTCCGCTCGCCCGCTCGCTGCGCCAAGGCTTCAAGCGGTCGGGACTTATGCCGTCGAGACGGTTCAAGTGCGTGTTCAGCGACGAACTGCTTGACAACGCCGGCACGCCCGACGAACCGCGCGCCAACGGCTCCATGGTGCACGTTACGGCCGTGTTCGGCTTCACTTTGGCCGGACTCGTGATAGAAGACGTAGTGAGACATGATATAACAGAATATTAAACCCAATCCGTCGGCGGAATTATTATGGGCGGAACGGCCATGGTGACAGTTTCAAACTACGGTCTTCCAGCCTGCAACTGACGGCCTTTTGCCTTGTAGAAGACAACGTTTTACGTCGTAAAAGGATGCCTTTTGCAAGCCTGCCGGAAACGTGCGGAAACCGTAAGCGAAAGCCGTCGGAACGCGACAAACCGTAAGCGCAGGCCACGACGAGGCTCTGATAATTCAGCAAACGGATTAAAATCATTTTAAAACTTATGGCAACAAACGGTTACAAGACAAAAGACTTCGGCGTGCCCGTAAAGCGGTACTGCCAGACTTTGAGGTTGAAGGATGACGCGGAGCTTATCCGCAAGTATCGCGAGGCTCACGACCGTGAGCACTTCTGGGACGAGATTAAGCAGGGTATAAAGTCAGTCGGCATCCTTGAGATGGAGATTTACATCCTCGACAACACGCTTTTCATGATAGTCGACGCGCCCCTCGACTTCGACTGGGACACGGCAATGGCGCGCCTCGCCACGCTGCCGAGGCAGCAGGAGTGGGAGGACTACGTGGCATCCTTCCAAGACTGCGCCGAAGGGGTTTCGTCGGCTGAGAAGTGGAGGATGATGGAACGCATGTTCCACCTTTATGAATGAAAGGCGGAACATAGGCAAACGGGAAAACTGAAAAACGTAAGTTCGGTATAAGAAATAAGAAAATGGAATCATCCTAAAGTGTGGGAAGTCTGTGGCATTCTGTCATTGCCTTAACGGCGATTTTCAATTCCGGGCCGGGACCCGGAATCCAGTGTATGTAACCAAGTTATTGATGAAAGTGTTTTTCCTGGATTCCGGGTCCCGGCCCGGAATTGAAAATCGCCGTTAAGGCAATGACAGAATGCTACCGACTTCTTAAATCTAATACAACAACGATACTTTTTATGGAATAATCCTTATACCGAACTGACGTTGAAAAAGGCTTGGGAATGCGCTTTACGCGCCCCCAAGCCTTTTTGTTTGCCGTCGGCCGTGCGTGGCTTTAGTTCTTCACTTTGAGTATTCTCGGGCAAAGGCCGTTGCCGCTCACGCGCAGCAGGAGCACTCCGCCGGGCATGCCGCCGAGCCGTGTGGCAGTTGAGCGTATGGACTTGGCGGCTATCAGCTTGCCGTCGGTTGAATATACGGCGAGCGTGCAGCCTACGGCGTTGTCGCCTACGGTGAGCGTCCGCGTAGCTGGGTCGTAGCTTATTTCGGGGCATGCGGTTACCGTTGCCGATATGCCCGACGTGAAGTCGTCGTCGAGCTCTTCGCCCATCAGCGAGTTGAGGTAGACCTCAAGGGCGGTGTAACCCTCGCCGTTGAGCAGGTTGCGGTCTGAGGCGTCGGCGGCGTCAAGTCCGTGCCGGCGTTCCCATTCGTCGGGCATACCGTCGCCGTCGGTGTCGGCCGGGGCCGTGCCTGCCTGGTGGTCAAGGCCGAAACCCTCGGCGTCGTCCACCGAGTCGATTATGCCGCGCTTGCCTGTCTTCGAGCCTGTGTATTTCGGTTCGCCTGTCATCACGTCGTTGATTATGCGCTCTTCAATGGCGTCCCTGTTGACTGTGCCGGCCTTGGCCGTAACCGTCGCGTAAGCCTCTTCGGCCGTTTGCAGGCCGGTCAGCATGTAGCGTGCAGGGTCATACTCGCCTATGTTGCCCAGTACGGCGTTGTATTGGTAGTAGGGCGTCGAGGTTACGATGCGCTCGTCGGCTCGTATCTCGTCGAGCTTGTAGTGCTCGGCGCTCACTGCGGTCCAGTTGTCGGCCGTGGCTTCGTCGCGTCCCTCCATCACGTTGCCGCTTACATACCACTTTGACGGGGCCCAAGACGTAGCACCTTCACGGGCGTAGCTCGACTGGAAGAACAGCGAGTTCTGCGGCGACTCGGGGCCGGGCTTGTAGTAGTTGTTCATGAAGTTGCACTCGTGTACTGAGTTGAGGCCGTTGTATTCGGTTATGTCGGCCGTGTTCTCTCCTCCGTAGACGGAGTTGCGGCGGCCCCAGTTGAAGTTGACGTTGTTGGCGTATTCCATGAACACTACGTAGTCTTCACCCCTGGCTCCGTTGAAGCGCGGGCTGCGCGAATCGTTGCCGGCGAGCAGGTTGTGGTGGTAAGTGGCAGGCGAGCCGCCCCACTGCGAGCCGTAGCCGCGCGCCCCTTTGGCGTGGCCGGCGTCGTTAAGTCCCTCGTGCACGATGCTGTACTGCACGGTGAGGAAGTGGCTGTCGGCCGTGTTCATGTTCTCCTCCATCGACCAGCCGAACACGCAGTGGTCGAATATGTAGTTGGCGCAGTTCTCGGTTCCGCAGGCCTGGTCCTGCTTGCCGTCGCCCGAACGGAAGCGCACGTTGCGCACGATGAAGTTCTGCGAGTTGCCGAAGTTCACCTTGTCGCCTACTATGCTGATGCCGTCGCCGGGAGCGGTCTGGCCTGCGAGGGTCCAGTCGGCGCGGTTGACGGCCAGCGTGCTCTTCAGCCTTATTTCGCCGTTGACGGCGAAGACGATGGTCAGCGGCTCGTCGGGATACTGCGAGAAAGCCCAGCGCAGGGTGCCCTCGGCGTTGCCGTCGTCGAGCGTCGTCACCGTAACCACCTGTCCGCCGCGTCCGCCCGTGGTGTACTTGCCGAAGCCTTCGGCCGTGGGGAATGCGGGCGGAGTCTCGCGGGCTACGGCCGCGTTGCTCGTAACGCCGTGGCGCGACACGGCGCGCACGGTGTAAACCGACTTGTCGCCGGGCTCTGTCGAATATTCGGGCTCGGTCGTGAAGTCGGCGAACGCGCCGTCCTTATATACCAGGTAGCCTGCCGCCATGGCGTCGCCGCTCCAGGTGAAGCCGGTCTCGGTGACGGTGAAGTTGGTCGGGGCGGCCGCTCCGCGCAGTATGCGTGCGTAGTCGAAGGGCACGTCTGACGCGGCCTTGAATAGGAAGTCGGCCGTCATGTAGGCGTCGACCTCGGCGTCGGAAGCCTGGCGCGAGAAGGCCGCGCGGCGGCTCGTGTCTACGGGGTTGCCGTCCTTGTCGACGCTCTTGTACTCATAGTATGAGGCAAGGCTGCCGCGTCCGTCCCAGTCGGCCCAGCCTTCGGGGCGTATGTGGCTGCCTAATGTGCAGTTGATGAACATCGTGCCGCAGTGCTCGCCCCACGGCCGGCCGAGGTAATACGACGCTTCGCCCACGCCGTCGGCCGCAGTGATGTTGCAGCGGTTGAAGAAAAGTCCGCCGTAGAAGGGGCTTGCGCTAAGCTCGGGATAGAGCACCGAGGTCATCGTCAGTCCGGCTTCGGCGGCCGCAGTGATGTACTGTCCGCCCGGCAGGCAGCGTATCTCGCAGCCTTCGAACCACTCGAGTCCGCTGTCGTAGATGAAGTCGGTGGCTCCCTCTATTGTGCAGTTGGTGAAGTATCCGCGCGCTCCGACGTTGGCCTTGTATGTGTCTTGGAAGCCTGAGAGCAGGCAGTTCTTGAACAGGTGGGCGTCGCCGGCCGTATAGAGGGCCTCGGCTTGGCCTACGTTGCCGCTGGTGTTGCGTATGGTGAGGTTCTCGGCGTAGAAGCGGTCGGTGAAGACGTTGAGCGCCGTGCAGTCGAGGTAGGAGTTGTGCTCGTTGCCGCTGCCGCGCGAAACGTCGGACGTAAGGATGGTGGTCTCGCGGTTCTCGCCTATCAGGCTGATGAACTTGTCCTTGTTGCTCTTCGTCCCAGCGTAGATGTTCTCGGCGTATTCGCCCGGGCGGATGTAGATTATGCCGCGCGCGCCGGGGCTTACCGCGTCGATGGCGTCCTGTATCTTGGTGTAGTCGCCAGAGCCGTCTTGCGCCACTACCTTGATCTCTATAGGCGCGTCGGCGTCGGGAGCGTCGTCGGCTCCGCCGTCGCCGAACTGGCCGAGGTCAGACAGTTCGCCCACGTCGCTTACGGGGTTGTCCTTGGCATACTGCGCCTGCTCGGCAGTGATTTCCGTGCCGAAGATTTGTATCTTGTGCACGCGCGTGGTCTGGCACTGCGTGTAGGGCGACGGCGAAACGCCGTCGTAGACGCGCCAGCGCAGCGAAACGTCAGAGGCTTCGATGACGTTCTCCATGAAGTAGCCCTGGTCGCTGAAGGCCGTGCGGCCCTGCTTGTGCTGGTCTGACGGCATCGTTACAAGTTCCTGCCACGCTCCGTCGCCGACTTTGTACTCGGCTTTTATGCCGCGTCCCCACGACGTTGACGACCACGACCACTGCACGCGGTCTACGTAGGGTATGTGGTCAATCTCCACCCAGCCGTGGGCCGACACGGGCGCGTTGGTCTCGGGGTCGCGCTCGAAGAACTGGTTGCGGCACAGCTGCACGAAGCCGGCCTCGCCGTAGACGGGCACGCCGGCCTCGTTGCGGCTGATGTTGTCCTCAAGATACGTGGTGTGGCCTGGCGCGGTCCAGTCGTTGGGATAGTCGGTGCCGGCCCCCGTGGCTCCCTGGCCTACGTAATACTGGCGCGCGAAGGCCGCCGTTGCGCCGGCAAGGCCGTTGTACGAGGTCTTGTTGGCGAACGTGCAGTGGTGGAACAGCACGGGATAGGTTACGTCGGCAGAGCCGTTGGCGGGCACGTTGACCACGGTGTTGACGTAGCCGCCGTTGTCGTCGGCCGACATTTCGGGGCAGTCGATGCCCGTCTCGCCCTGCCATGTCTGTCCGGGCCACAGCTCGTCGCTGAAGTTGATGTCGATCACCTTGGGGTAGGTCGACGAGTTGCTCCACTCCGCCACCACGCAGTCGGGGTCGAGGCTTCCCTCGATTTTCGCCCCGGCGTGCAGGCCTACGGCCAGCATGGGCAGCAGCGCGAGCGTCTTTAGGGTAATGGGTTTCATAGTAATTGTTTGTTTGTTTATGTATTATTGATCTTTTTCATAGGGTATGGTCGATAGACGTTAGTTAAGCAATTGCCGTCACGTGTCAAGATATTCTGTAGGTGTCAATACCGGTAGGGACGATAGGATGAAATCTTTCTTGTTACGGGTTATTATTATTTCAGCTCCGGCTTCAAGGGCGGAATTGAATTGCAGTGCGTCTTCAAAGTCTTTAAATGGCGAGTACAACGCTTTTGTAACGGTATCCGCCCCGATGCTTGTTATCGTACATAGCGTTGCGAACTTACGCATTTTATCAATGACAATTCCAGCCGGGTTGTAACGTGATAAGATGTAACTTGCCGTTGCATACGATAGGGACGACACCATTAGCTCTATTTCTTTCCTGTCGGCACGGCTTGCAATTAACGCTGCGGAATGGTAGAAAGCTTCCCTTTCGCCGAGGAAATCAATTAGTACGTTTGTGTCGATGAAAACTTTTTTCATGAATATTTTTCCTTAAAGTGTTCGTCGCGTATTGCTTTCATGTCCAAGTTGTCAGGCAGTTTGATGCCTGTTTTCATGCTGTCTACGAAAGGCGTGGTCGTTTCTTTAGTGCGTGCCGTTTCGTTTTGGCGCATTATTTTCCTTACCGCTTTTGTCAGCTTTTCTAACAAAACGGAATTATTGTCGTCTATTTCGGCAATTGTTGATAACAAGGAACGTTTCAATTCTATTGTTTCCATACCATTGTTTTTTAAACAAAGATAATGTAAATTGAGTGTAATACAAAATAATAAAGTCTTAATCTGATCTTTATTTTCGTTAATATTGCATCCTATGTTGTTATGTCTTTGTTCTTACACTTTTAATTGGCCGTAATGCATTGATAACCAGAGATTTAGTAAAAGGCCGCCTTTTGCGGTGCAAAAGGCGGCCTTTTATCGCCTGAAAGGTGGCCTTTTACGCGGTAAAAGACGGCCTTTCGCATAGCCGTTGCCGGTAGGGGGTTATTCAGCCACGAACTTCTTGCCGTCCATGATGTAGAGTCCCTTGCCGAGAGCGTTCTTGTCCTTGCCTACGTAGCGTCCGTCGATAGTGTATATCCTGCCGTCGGCGGGCTTGGCCATGGTGTCGGTCACGACGTTCTCGATGCCGGTAGAGCCGCCGTAGTTGGCGTCAGAATACGGGGTGAACGCCAGTCCGTAGAAGTCGGTGTTGGCACCCGTCTCGGCTCCGAAGATGTAATACTTGTGCCCCATCCTCACGTTTACGGTCACCGTGTGCGGCAGCGGGTCAAGGCCTGCGTCGGCAGTCTCGTCGAAGAATGTGCTGTTGGCGGTTACGAAGTAGCCGAGGTCGTTGTTGCCCATGGTGTCCCATACGAACATCGTAGTGTTGCTGTTCTTTCCGCGGCAGTACGTGAACGATATCTTTCCGTTCATCTTCGGCTCGAGCGTAAGCACTGCGTAGGGCTGCTTCATGCCTGCGTAAACGGACTCGAGCGTCCATACGGCATCGTTGCTCTCACGGTTCCAAGCCGAACCCATCTGCAGGTTGATGCCGTAGTCTTTCACCTGGCACGTCGTGGCTACGTTGGCGGCCTTGTTGAGGCTTACTTTAACTTCCTCGTTGTCTACGAGCACGTAGTTCTCGGGCATCACGTAGCCGTACTGGTAGTCGCCCCAAAGGGCCTCCCAGCCGTTAGCCTGCGCCTCTTCCACGGTCGGGATTTTCATCTCAGTAGTGCCGGTGGCTGTGGTAACGTAGTTCTCGCTCGAGTAGGGCACGAACGTCAGTCCGTAGAAGTCGGTGTTGGCGCCGGTCTCGGCTCCGAAGATGTAATACTTGTGGCCCATCCTCACGTTTACGGTCACGGTGTGTGCCAATGGGTCAAGGCCTGCGTCGGCAGTCTCGTCGAAGAATGTGCTGTTGGCGGTTATGAAGGAGCCGAGGTCGTTGTTGCCCATGGTGTCCCATACGAACACAGTTGTGTTGCTGTTCTTTCCGCGGCAGTACGTGAACGATATCTTTCCGTTCATCTTCGGCTCGAGCGTAAGCACTGCGTAAGGCTGCTTCATGCCTGCGTAAACGGACTCGAGCGTCCATACGGCATCGTTGCTCTCACGGTTCCAAGCCGAACCCATCTGCAGGTTGATGTCGTAGTCCTTCACCTGGCACGTCGTGGCTACGTTGGCGGCCTTGTTGAGGCTTACTTTCACTTCCTCGTTGTCTACGAGCACATAGTTCTCGGGCATTACGTAGCCGTACTGGTAGTCGCCCCAAAGGGCCTCCCAGCCTTGTTGTTGTGCCTCTTCCACGGTCGGGATGGGCATTTTCGTGTCGGCGTTTGCGCCGACTACCGATGCTGCTAAGATTGCAGCAGTGAAGAAAAGTTTTTTCATAATCTTTCTGTTTTAAGTTTGTAATGTTAGTGCCGGCGCCGCCCAGTGCTGTTGCGCCTGTAGCGGCGCCGGCCGTGTCGTCTTAAATAATTGTCTCTAAAGTGTGGTAGATAGTCTTAATTTTTCGCTTTCTTACCTTCCCGCCTTTCATTAGTAGCCCTTCGTGGGCGTAGTGCCGTAGCCGTTGTCGCCGTATACGTCGGCGTTCTCTATCTGCTGGAGGAAGTCGTAAGAGATCGGGCGGCACGTGTGTATGCTCTCGTCAAAGTATTGCGCCGCGCGCGAGTTGTACTGCTGCAAGTATTCCTTCGTGAGCTTGTGGTGGCGCTTGAGCAAAGCCCAGCGTGTGAACTCGCCGGCCATCTCGCGGGCGTACTCGTCGAGGATGTCTTGCTCCGTCGGGTTGTCGAGGGCGGGAGCCGTCGTGCCCGGGCGTGCCGCGCGGTCGCGCAGCGGCTTCAGGTACTTGGCTGCTCCGGCTGCGTCGCCGAGCTGCTGGCATGCCTCGGCCGCGATGAGGTAGACCTCGGCGGTGCGCATCACCATCATGTCGCCCGTCTTACGCTGCAGGTTGTTGGTCCAAGAGCCGTTGTAGCACCAGTTGAACTTGATGAGCGAAGGATACAGCTGGTAAGAGTTTGTGCCGTCGAACTGGCCCTCCTTATACTGGTCTCCGTCGAACAAGTCGTTGATGTTCACCGTGAAATAGATGCTCTGCGCCTTCTCGGCTGCGGTCTTGTCCTCCTTCGAGAGCACGATGCAGAAGCGGTCGTCGTCGGCTGCCACGGGGTAGTCTATCACGTAAGGATTCTTCACGTCGGTGATAAGGTTGGCCGTGTTGCCGGTATGGTCGCCCTTAGGCCATACGCCCGTGGGGTAATACTGGTTGCCGCCGTAGCTTGAGGGCGAAGTGCTCATGTCGAGGTACGGGTATATCTTCTTCCCTATGAACTGCTCGCCCATGCCGTACTTCTTCTGCAGCACGGGATTGATGGTGACGCAGCGTGCCTGGTAAGGGCCTACCCAGCCGGCCTCGTTCATAGAGTAGAGGCCGAAGGCGGTCATGAACGTGTTCTCCCAGCGCTTGTCCCAAGAGGCGTCGAACACGTTGATGGCGTACTTAGTCGGGGCGAGCGAGTTGGTGTTCACACGTCCGAGATAGTAGTTCTGGTTGTCCGCCTGGGTGTAGATGTCGGCGCATTTGTAAGGATTACACATCGTGTACATGAACAGGTTGTTGTTATAGTTCACGTAGTTGAAAGCCTCGCTGTTGGCGTCGCGTCCCGACACGATGAACAGAGCCTCGGGGTTGTTGCGGTTGTTGGCCTGCGCCCAAAGGTCGGCCACGTCGTTATAGAGGTAGACATTCAGGTTCTCCTTGTTCTCGATGATGTACTCGGCCGTCTTGCGGGCTTTCTCCCAGTAGCTTACGCCGTCCTCGGTCAGTCCCTCGCCTGCGCCCTGTGCGTAGGCGCGGGCTAAGAGTCCGAGCGCCGTCTTCTTTGTCACGCGGGCGTAGTTGCCTTGGTAAGGCTCCGTGCCGAGGTCGTTGGCGGCCTCCTTCAGGTCGGTGGTTATCGACGTGTAGAACTCCTCCACCGTGTTGCGCTCGGGCGTGGTGTTGATTACGCCGAGGCTGATGTCCTCCTGGCTCAGCGTCACGGGACCGTAGTAAGTTACAAGTAGCAGGTTGTAGAATGCGCGCAGCGTCTTCGCTTCGGCCACGAGCGTCTTCTTGGCCTCTTCGCTTCCGCCCTGCGTGTTGTCGGCGTTGTTGATCACGGCGTTGCACGACGCGATGCACGAGTACGCCTGCTTGAACAGCTTGTTCACGGCGTTGGTGTTGGTGGTCAGTCCCTCGTAGTAGATAAGCTGGCGGGCGTAGTCCTTGTTGCCGCCGGGGGTGAGCCACAGGTCGGTGCCGCCCTCGGCCACCGACAGGAAGTCGTAGACCGAGTAGAGCTGCTCGGCCAGCGGCGAATAGCAATATGTCTCAAGCCCTTCCCAAGCGTCGAAGTTCTCGATGTTGGCGTCGCCGCCCGAAGGGTTGAACTCGTCAAGCTCGCATGAGGCGAGGCCCAACGTGCCGGCAAGCAGCGCCGACATGTATAATATTTTCCTTGTTTTCATATACTTTTAGGTTTTGCAGTTGTTTGGTTGTAAGGTCTTGCGGTAAGGCATTGCGCCTTTCACCTTTTACCTTTTCACTTTCTTACCTTATTAGAACGTCAGGTTCACGCCGAATACGAACTGCTTGGTGAGCGGGTAGTCGAGGCTTCCGTTCATTTCCGGGTCGTAGTTCTTCAGCAGGTCGCTCTTCTGTATTACGAGCGGGTTGGTTATCGTGGTGTAGACGCGCAGGTTCTCGATGCCTATCTTCTTGCCCCACTTCTGCGGAAGCGTGTAGCCGAGGGTGATGTTCTTTATCTTGAAGAACGAGCCGTCGACGTAGCTCAGGGCGTAGTAGCCGGTGTACTGGGTGATGTCCTTGTTGGAGTTGAGCGCCGGGAAGTAGTGGTCCTGGTCGCCGGTCTCCTTGGTCCAGTAGTCGAAGTATTTCGGGAAGTTGCTGCCCACGGTCGGGTTGTAGTCGGCGAGCATGTCGTACTTGATGGTCTGTCCCCAACGCCAGTAGAGGTAGATGCTGAGGTCGAAGTTCTTGTACGTGAACGTGTTCTTGAAGCCCATCGTCCAGTCGGGGTTGCGGTGGCCGAGCACTTGGTAGTCGTCGCCGCTTATCACGTACTGGTTATTTGCGTCGTAGGTCTTGAGCACCATGTTGCCGTTCTCGTCCTCGACGTACTTCTGGTAGACGCCTTCGCTTACGTGGATCATTCCGGGGACGTCGATCTTAAGGTCGCCCGGCTCTGCTTGGAACACTGCAGCGTCGGCGGCTTCGGACGTTTTCCACACTCCGTCGAGTTTGTAGTGGTACCATGAGTTGACGGGCTGGCCCTTGTAGAGCACGAGGCCGTTGTCGCCGTTCGAGATATACTCGGCGTCGTCGGTGGCGAGGCGTGTGATTTCCTCCTTGTTCCAAGTGAACGTGAGGTTCGATGTCCACGTGAAGTCCTTGGTCTGTATGTTGCGCGTGTTGAGCTGGAGCTCGAGACCGGAGGTCTTCGTCTCGGCGAGGTTCATGTTGGTCTGGTAGTAAGCCTCCGAACTGTATCCGCCGTTGGTGATGGGGAGGTAGCGCGACCAGATGATGTCTTCGGTCTTGGTGTAGTACCAGTCGAGGGCGAGGTCGATGCGTCCGCCGAAGAAGCTGGCGTCGAGACCTATGTTGGTGTTCTTAGACTTCTCCCATCCGAGCAGGGCGTTGGCTACGTTCTCGCTGAACTTGTACGACGGGAGCTGGCTCTGTCCGAGGCCGTAGTAGCCCTGTTCGAGCAGCGATACGCTTGAGTACTCGTCTATCGAGGCGGTACCGGTGATACCCCATCCGCCGCGTATCTTAAGGTTGTCGAGCCATGAGCGCGTGCCTTCCATGAACTTCTCCTCGGAGATGCGCCATCCTAAAGAGAACGCTGGGAAGGTGTCCCACTTGTTGCCGTCGGCCAGGCGCGATGACCCGTCGTGGCGTACGGATGCCGATGCGAGGTACTTGCCTTTGTAAGAGTAGTTGATACGGCCTACGAGACCCATGCCCTTGGACATGAGGTAGCTCGACTGCACTTTCTGGTTCTGGCCTGCTTCGAGCTTGTGCCAGAGGTAAGTGTTGGTCGTGAAGTTGTCGGCGTAGGCGTAGGTGTACTCCTGGCGGTTGTGGTTCCAGGATGTTACTCCTGTGATTGTGAACTCGTGGTCTTCGTTGATGTCGAAGTTGTAGGTGAGGATGTTCTCCCACTTGTAGTTCGTCGAGTTTGTCTGCTCAACCTGCGCGTTGACGCTGGCGTTGGTGCCCGTGGTGCCGGCTCCGTTGTCGTTGTAGTACCTCCACGAGCCTATGCCGTTGAAGCGGTTGCGCTTGTTGTATACGAGCGATGCGTTGAGGCGGCTCTCCCAGGTGAATCCCTTGAACGGGGTGACGCGGATGTACGGGTTGACGTATATGCGCGTAATCTGGTCGTTGTCGCGGTAGTTGCTCTTCGTGTTGAGCAGCAGGTTGTAGTTGCCCGTGCCTTCGGCGGTCTCGATGGTGCGGTTGCCCTCTTCGTCGTAGAGGCTGCCTATCGGGTTCTGCCTCAGTCCGCGGTCGAGGTGCGCGTAGGCGCGGTTGCGGTAGACGTAGCTGCCCTGTATGTTTACTCCGGTTGAGAGCCACTTGTTGACCTGGTGGTCTACGCGGAGGTTGGTCGAGTAGACTTTGTAGTCGTCGTTCTCGTACTGGCCTTGCTCGTCGGTGAAGTTGAGCGACATGTAGGCCTTGGTCTTTTCAGTTCCTCCGCTGACCGATACCGAGTAGTTCTGGATGATGCCGGTCTTGAGCAGCTCGTCGGCCCAGTTTATCGACTCGCCGCGCTGGTATGCCTCGTAAAGGCTCGTTGCCCCGAGCACGCTGGCATCGTCGATGTAGGCTCCGGCCTCCTGCTGTGCCAGTTTCTTGAGGTTGAAGAAGCCTTCGGCGTCGTACACCTCGGGCACTTCCGACCATCCGTTGACGCCGACGTATGCGTTGAAGTTAACCTTGGCCTTGCCCTCCTTGCCGCTCTTGGTGGTGACGATGATCACGCCGTTGGCTCCGGCCGAACCGTAGACGGCTGTCGACGAGGCGTCCTTAAGCACTTCGATCGACTCGATGTCGTTGGCGTTGAGCGTCGAGAGGTTGCCGGGCATTCCGTCGATGATGACCGTCGGGTCGCCCTTGGCCGTGAACGAGCGCGTACCGCGCAGCTGCATGGTCACTTCGGCTCCGGCCTGTCCGCTGGCCTTGGTGATGTCGAGACCGGCCACCTTGCCCTGCAGGGCCTCGACTACGTTGGATACGGGCTGCAGCTGCAGGTCCTCGCTCTTCACCGATGATACGGCTCCGGTGAGGTCGCGGCGCTTCATCGTACCGTAACCTATCACCACCACGTCCTCGAGGCTTGCCACGTCGGGCTCCATCGTTACCTTCAGCGCTGACGAGCCTGCGCGCACGGTGGCTGTCTTGTAGCCCACGTAGCTCAGCTCCAGCTCGTCGCCGGGCTTGGCGGCTATCGAGAAGTTGCCGTCGAAGTCGGTCACCGATGCGGCGTTGCCGCCCTTCACTTTCACTGTTACGCCGATCATAGGCATGCCTGTCTCGTCGACGACGTTGCCTTTCACCGTCTGTCCCTGTTGGACTGCTTGCGCCGGCACGCTTGCTGCCGTGCCGTTGCCTGCCGACGTATTGGCGGGCACGCACAATAGTGCTGACAGGCCTACGGCGACAGAAGCCTTGGTAAAGGCTCGCGCATGGATAAAGTTAGTTCTTTTCTTCATATCTGTAACTTTCGTTGGTTAAGCATTGGCGGGTAGATTAGTCGCAGGGGCGGAACGGGGGGCGCGCACTACGCCCCTCCGGTTCCGTTCTTTCGTGTTCGCTTTTCCTTATGCTGTTAATTGGTTAGTAGCCAAGCCTTACGGCAGGCGTTGGTTTATGATGTTTCACTGACGGGCCCGCTGCCTTTCCACTTATACATTATTATATAATATGGCATGCGTGTTGTTAAGGCCTCTGTGGTAAAGTCGTATTCGGTTCAAATATATTTGCAAATATAAGCCTTTTTTCCTTATGGACGGCAAAAAGGTTGGGAATTTGCCGTTTTTTATCAAAAATAAATGTCTTTTACACAAAAAGTAATGTGACACCGTACCTCACGTCATGAAAACCACGTCCTCCGCGCCTGTCAGCCCCTTGCCGCGGCCTTGCCGGGGCGGCGTTCGCGGAAGCTTGCCTTTTGCCTTGCCGGAGGTAAGCTTTTACGCCGTGAAAGGTAAGCTTTTGCGTTGCGGAAGGTAAGCTTTTGCGGCGCAGGGTTCCCGATGTGCCCCCCGGCGGCCCTGCGCACCGCTGCGGCATGCGCGTTTTTTGCTTTTTTATTACATTTTACGTAAAAATCGGAAAAATATTTGTAAGTGTGCGATTTTATTGTTAATTTTGCAGCGTTCAGTGGAATGAGGGGCTTTAAACGAAGCTCCTCATTTTATTTTAATTACCCTTTTATGATAGATAAGAACGTAGTTAGGAATTTAGTTGAAGAGTGGCTGAAAGACAAGGAGTATTTTTTGGTAGACGTCGAGATCAGCCCGGATGACAGGATTGTTGTTGAGATCGACCACGCCGACGGCGTATGGATAGAGGACTGCGTGCAGCTGAGCCGCTACATAGAGGAGCGCCTGAGCCGCGACGAGGAGGATTACGAGCTTGAAGTGGGCAGCGCCGGCCTCGGCCAGCCTTTCAAGGTCGAGCAACAGTATGCCAACTACGTAGGCAAGGACGTAGAGGTGCTCGACGCCTCGGGCAAGAAGCACCGCGGCGTGCTCAAGGCCGTCGACGGCCGCCGCTTCACCGTCGCCGTGAAGGAGAAGGTGAAGAAAGAGGGAGCCAAGCGCCCGACGCTCGAGGACGTGGACAAGACGTTCGACATGGACGAGGTGAAATACACTAAATACCTTATCAGTTTCAAGTAAAAGGTGAAAAGGTTAAAGGGATGGAAAGGTGAAAAAGTAATTACAAGGTGGGAAAGTGGGAAAGTGAGAAGGTGGGAAGGCGGGCCTCAACGCATATCAGCTTTACTCCTCTGCTCCTTACTCCTTTACTCCTGACACCTTGCTCCTTACTCCTCTGCTCCTTACTCCTTTACTCCTATAAAGAGAAAATAATAAAACGACATATAAATGGCATTAAAGAAAAGTGGTGAAGATACCGTAAGCATGGTTGACACCTTCAAAGAGTTCAAGGATACGAAGAACATCGACCGCACCACGCTGATGAGCGTGCTCGAGGAGAGCTTCCGCAACGTCATAGCGAAGATATTCGGCAGCGACGAGAACTTCGACGTCATAGTAAACCCCGACAAGGGCGACTTTGAAATCTACCGCAACCGCATCGTCGTGGCCGACGGCGAGGTGAAGGACGAGAACAAGGAAATCTCGCTCACCGACGCGCTGAAGATAGAACCCGACTACGAGGTGGGCGAGGAGGTCAGCGAGAAGGTCGACTTCGGCAAGTTCGGCCGACGCGCCATACTCAACCTGCGCCAGACTTTGGCCTCGAAAATCCTCGAACTGGAGCACGACAGCCTATATAATAAGTATAAGGACCGCGTGGGCCAGGTCATCAGCGCCGAGGTCTACCAGGTGTGGAAGCGCGAGGTGCTGCTCGTCGACGACGAGAACAACGAGCTTATCCTGCCCAAGGCCGAGCAGATACCGCACGACGTCTACCGCAAGGGCGAGACCGTGCGCGCCGTCATCAAGGAGGTGAACAACGAGAACAACAACCCGAAGATAATCCTCTCGCGCACCAGCAACATGTTCCTCGAACGCCTGCTCGAGGCCGAAGTGCCCGAGATAGCCGACGGACTCATCACCATACGCCGCATAGCCCGCATGCCGGGCGAGAGGGCCAAGATAGCCGTAGAGAGCTACGACGACCGCATCGACCCCGTAGGAGCATGCGTCGGCGTTAAGGGAAACCGCGTGCACGGCATCGTGCGCGAGCTCGGCAACGAGAACATCGACGTGGTGAACTATACCGCCAACATCAAGCTCTTCATACAGCGCGCCCTCAGTCCGGCCAAGATTTCGAGCATCAACGTCGACGAGGAGAACAAGAAGGCCGAGGTCTACCTCCGCCCCGAGGAAGTGTCGCTCGCCATAGGCCGCGGCGGTATGAACATCAAACTGGCCAGCATGCTGACCGAATATACGATAGACGTGTTCCGCGAGCTTGACGAGAGCGAGGTGGACGAGGACATCTACCTCGACGAGTTCTCCGACGAGATCGACCAGTGGATCATCGACGCCATCAAGGGCATCGGCCTCGACACGGCCAAGGCCGTGCTCAACGCGCCGCGCGAGATGCTCGTCGAGAAGGCCGACCTCGAGGAAGAGACCGTCGACAACGTGCTGAAAGTGCTGAGGGCGGAGTTTGAATAATTCATAATTCATAATTCATAATTCATAATTGGCTGCGCATCAGCGAAAACGGGAATGTGTGTTTAGTCAGTTATGAATTATGGAATTGAATATCGGTTTAGCCAATGGGAATTATGAATTATGAATTATGAATTATGAATTAAAAAGAGTATGAGCATCAGATTAAATAAAGCAATTCGTGAATTGAATATAGGACTTCAAACGGCAGTTGAATTCCTGAAAAAGAGAAGTGACCTTGGAGAGGTCAGGGACGACCTGAGCTTCAAGCTCAGCGACGGCCAGTATAACGCCCTCAAGGAAGAGTTCAAGTCGGACAAGGAGGTGCGCAACCAGGCCGAAAAGCTGCTGCAGAAGCACCCGAAGGAGAAGAAACGCCAGGCCGACCGCAAGGACAAGGACCAGAAGGCCGCAAAGGTGACCCAGCCGCAGAAGTACACCGTGCTGGGCAAGATCGACCTTGACAGCCTCGGCCGGAAACCTGCCGCGAAGCCTGCCGCCGCGGCCAAGCCAGCCGCCGACGCCGCAGCAGGTGCTGAAACGGCTAAGGATGCGGCCGCGAACCGCGCCGCCGACGCTCCGAAAGCCGCCGAAGCGGCTCCCGCTGACATGCCTGTGAAGGCCGCGCCGAAGCCCGGGGAGCAGGCCAAGGCCGACGCCAAGCCCGACAAGGCGCAGCCTAAGCCGGAGCCTGAGCAGCCTCGTCCCGCTAAGCAGGACGCCGCCCCGAAGCCCGTGGAGGAAAAGAAACAACAGTCAGACCCAGCCAAGCTGTCAGCTGAAGCCAAGGAGAAGCCGGCCGAGCCGAAAAAAGACAAGGCCGCCACGGTAGGCTCGGTCGACGACGAGAGCAAGATATTCACCCTTAAGAGCGAGAAGAAGCTCGCCCCGAAGGTGAACGTCCTCGGCAAGATTGACCTCGACTCACTCAACCAGAGCACCCGCCCGAAGAAGAAGTCGAAGGAGGAACGCCGCAAGGAGCGCGAGGAGAAGGCCGCCCAGAACCGCCAGGACGGAGGCAAGAAGAAGCGTTCGCGCATAACGAAGGAGCGCGTCAACATCGACCAGGCCGTGAAGCAGGGCGGCGGAACCGCGCCCGAGAAGGCGTCGGAGAAAGGCAGCGCGAAGAAGAAGAACCGCAAGCGCGGCCACAAACCGCTCGAAGTGAACGAGGAGGACGTGGCACGCCAGGTAAAGGAGACGCTCGCCCGCCTGACCAGCAAGGGCCAGAACAAGAAGGCGGCCAAGTACCGCCGCGAGAAGCGCGACGCCGTGCAGGAGCACCTGAAGGAGCAGCGCGCCGAGGCCAAGGCCGAGAGCAAGATACTGAAGCTCACCGAGTTTGTCACCGTGAGCGAGCTTGCGAGCATGATGAACGTCTCCGTTAACCAGGTTATAGGCACGTGCATGAGCCTCGGCATCATGGTCTCGATAAACCAGCGCCTTGACGCCGAGACAATCAACATCGTGGCTGACGAGTTCGGGTTCAAGACCGAGTACGTCAGCGCCGAGGTGTCAGAGGCCATCACGGAGGAGGCCGACGACGAGAACGACCTCGTGCCGCGCGCCCCGATAGTCACCGTCATGGGCCACGTAGACCACGGTAAGACGTCGCTGCTCGACTACATACGCAAGTCGAACGTCATCGCCGGCGAGGCCGGAGGCATCACCCAGCACATAGGAGCTTACAACGTGACGCTGGGCGACGGCCGCAATATAACCTTCCTCGACACCCCGGGCCACGAGGCGTTCACCGCAATGCGCGCCCGCGGAGCGCAGGTAACCGACATCGCGATAATCATCATCGCCGCCGACGACAGCGTCATGCCGACCACGCGCGAGGCCATAGCCCACGCCCAGGCCGCCAACGTGCCGATGGTGTTCGCCATAAACAAGATAGACAAGCCGGGGGCCAACCCCGACAAGATACGCGAGGACCTGGCCAACATGAACCTACTCGTGGAAGAGTGGGGCGGAAAGTACCAGTGCCAGGAAATCAGCGCCAAGAAGGGCATCGGCGTTGACGAGCTGCTCGAGAAAGTGTTGCTCGAGGCCGAGATGCTCGACCTTAAGGCCAACCCCAACCGCAAGGCTACCGGCAGCATAATAGAGTCGTCGCTCGACAAGGGCCGCGGCTACGTGTCGACGGTGCTCGTGAGCAACGGTACGCTCAACGTGGGCGACATAGTGATAGCCGGTACCCACTACGGTAAGATAAAGGCGATGTTCAACGAGCGCAACCAGCGCATCGAACACGCAGGCCCGGCCGACCCGGCCATCATCCTCGGACTCAACGGCGCCCCGACTGCGGGCGACTCGTTCCACATACTCGAGACCGAGCAGGAGGCGCGCGAGATAGCCAACAAGCGCCTGCAGCTGCAGCGCGAGCAGGGCTTGCGCACGCAGAAGCGACTGACGCTGAGCGACATCAGCCACCGCATAGCCCTCGGCTCGTTCAAGGAGCTCAACATCGTCGTAAAGGGCGACACCGACGGAAGTATCGAGGCCCTGAGCGACTCGTTCATCAAGCTCTCTACCGAGAAGATAAAGGTCAACGTAATCTACAAGGCCGTAGGCCAGATCTCGGAGAGCGACGTGTCGCTGGCCGACGCGTCAGACGCCATCATCGTCGGCTTCCAGGTGCGCCCCTCGGCCGCGGCCCGCAAGCTGGCCGAGCAGGAAGGCGTCGAGATAAACACCTACTCGGTTATCTACGACGCGATAGAAGACGTCAAGTCGGCCATGGAAGGCATGCTCGACAAGGTTGTCAAGGAGGTTGTCACCGGCCAGGTTGAGGTGCGCGAGGTCTACCACA
>CALUIJ010000116.1 GCA_944320675.1 uncultured Prevotella sp. | reverse complement strand
TGGTAGGTTATTATCTCCGCATACGCAAGACACGCGACAACGACAATACGTATTGGGCTTACGCTACCAATAGCGGCATGACTTCATATATTAACGACGCCATCTGGGACACCGACGAGGGCCAGGTTGGCACGAACGACAGCCGTGGGCGTAAATGGTATCTCCATCCGGTAAGCGCCGAGGGGGATAATTATTTCGGCGTGCGTCCTTCATGCGAAGTGGACGGCAAATATTATCAGCCGTTCTACGCTGATTTCCCCTTCTCTTTCTATTCAAGCGGGATGAAAGCATATTACGTTTCCGACTACGGCGGCGACATGGCTGTATTGAAAGAATATACTGGTGAGACAGTGCCGAGGAACATGCCTATGATTATCGAGTGTAGCGCGGCAGAGCCTACAGGCAACAGGCTCGACTTGCTGACTTCTTCGCCGGCGGTTCCCTCCGACGATATACTGACGGGTACTTATTTCAACAACTCTTGGCCTACAAGCCATATCAACCGCGTTGAGAACGACCCCGCCACCATCCGCCTGCTTGGCGTTACTTCCGACGGCAAGCTTGGTTTCGTTGCCAAACCCGACGTTGACTACGTTCCGGCAAATACGGCTTACCTCAAGGTTGCTCCCGGCACGGCCGACGAGCTTCGCCTTGTGACCGAGGAGGAATTCATCGCTTCAGGCATCAGCGAGGTTGAGTCTGGCTCTGATGCCGACGCTCCTGCCGGTGTTTATACGCTTACGGGCGTTAAGGTGGCCGACGGCGCTACGCTTCCTGCAAATCTGCCTTCAGGTGTTTACATCGTAGGCGGCAAGAAGGTGGTTAAGAACTAAGTATTTTTATTCGTCTTTTGTATATTGGGGAGTTATGGGGGATATCCTTGTAACTCCTTTTTTATGAAAAGAGTTGATTCGGGATGAATTCCATAATGGTTGCTTTTTATTGCTATTGTAGAATAACATAACTTAAGATAATTAATTTATAAGATGAGGAAAACAACTTTCATGAGCATTTTCATGGCATCCATGATTATGTTTGCAGGCACGGCTATTACCGCCTGCGGAGACGATGATGAAACACAAGACACGGTTGCGCCTGGCGGCGGTGACGAAGACGGACAGGAAACGGAAGTCGTGCTTGAGTATGCCGACGTAACTTATACGGCAAGCGCCGTCGACCTTGCAAGCCTGCAGGCCGTAGCCGGCGAACTTTACGTAAGATATACTGGCGACGACGGCGCAGTGCACCAGGAAGCGTTCAACGGCGCATGGGAAAAGACGGTGCGCGTGCCTTCGGCTGACAGTACTTGCACCATTGCCGCCCAGGTCGTCGGCGTGCCCAAGGACAGCACCGGGCTGGCCTCGCTCGTTGCCGACATTAACCTCAATGTCGACATTGCGGCTGAATACGCGCTTGTATATTCCAATGGTGAATCGTCTGTCCATAGGAGCGTGGAAGGCGGGCACGGCTATTTCAAGGCAGAAGACGAATACAGTCTGCCTGATGACTTCACTGCCTTTTACGACGTAGTGAAAAGTCAGTCGGAACGTTACGGCGGATACGTGTTCAAGCAATTGTCACGCCACGACAACGGTGTCGTAACCGGCGACAACGCTTCTGTGTTCTGGGCTAAGAACGTTCTTGAATAAAGCCTTATTATTAAATTAAACCCAAATCAAGTCATTAGACCGCCTTGATTATTTACTCTTCCACGCTACTGGCGCAGCAGTCTAATGACTGATTTGGGTTAAAAGCTTACCTTGTTAATTATCTATCTATACGGATAAAAATTATTTATTTACAATAAAGACATTATTTATTTTGAATGTACGACATCAACCATATGGAAATACAAGCTCTTTTAAGAAACAAGACATTCTGTCATTGCCTCTTGAAAAAGGATTAGATTGTTTAGTTGATTGCTGACATTCACTTTATCTAAGTATGTTGAATGGAATTGTTCGGGTTAATTTGAATTCTCCAAGTTCCGTATCTACGTTTACAACAATTTTAAATTCGTGTGCGCCAATTGTTTGCCCGTTCATTTGATATTCAAACCTGAACGGTGCAATCGAAGTTCCACTGAACATTGTTCCATCCCAATAATATTCAACTCTCGTTATAGTTGCATCGACCGACGTATTTTCAGACAGGCTTATTGTTCCGGATAGAGTCTCTCCGTTTCGGATTTCACTATTGTTGAAACTTTCATCGTCATAGGTTATGTTGAAATCCAAGACGAAAGGCTCTTCTAATACAGTGATGGTGAATTTTAAAGTATATGTCATGTCTACGTAGCCGTCGCCTTTCACCTTGATTATGGCGGTTAACGTATGTTCGCCGATAGACTGTCCTTGTATCTTGTAATTGAGAGCGAAAGGTGCAGCCGTTGATGACGAGATCGATTTGTCGTCGAACAGGTATTCGACTTGCACTATTCGTAAACCTGGCGAACTTTTACTTTCATCGATAACCAAACCTTCTAAGGTTAATTGTTGGCCGTTTGCGACGTAAGGCCAATAATCGTCAAAGGTAAAGTTGACCGTTGGAATATTCAATTCCTCTTCCTCTGTTTCGCAGGAGGAAACCACCAGCATGCTTGCCAAGCTGAGCAGGCAGATGCATGCAAACTGTAATGTTTTCTTCATAACGTTGAATTTTTAAATGTTAGATTTGTTTTATTGCAAATTTATCAGGTAAGCTTGTTGGGGTCAGAACATCATGGACAAACTTAAAGACATGTTCTTGTTTTGATAAACTTTGTATTCGTCTATTGCCGACATGTTTACCAAACCTTTGGCGGCGGTGAAGTTGAGTTGTATCATTTTAAAACGTATTCCTGCGCCATACTCAAAAGACGCATTAAACCTTTTCCAGTCGGGGAAGTATTCGCTGCCGTAAACGTCGTCGACAGTTATGTCGTAAGCATCGTTATGTTCGTCTTCCATTGTGAAGCTTGCAGATACTCCGCAGTCCAAGCCAATGCCTCCGTAGAAGAACGCTTGGAACGTTTCTGAGAAATTCAGACGATATTCAAGATGAATGGGCAGATACAGGCAGTGTTCGTGAACCTTGCCTGTATATTCACCGTAGTCATCTGTTAATGTATTGCTTTTTGTAAAGTAAAACTCATAATATAATCCGGTATTTATGCCGAACCCGAACTTAAACTGCGGTTCAACCCTTACGCCGATTTGCAGTCCGTTCATTTGTTTGGAATCCTCCCATATTCCGTACTTTAGCGACTGGCCGTCGGCTTTCGCCTGCCATTGTTTTGACACGTAGCCTACCGATAGGCCTGCAATCTTGTAATCGTCCACGGGTTCGTTGAATGGTTTCCTATATCGTTTCCTGCTGTAATGGCTTGTTGTAACGTCCGGTGTAGATACGGTGTGTTGCGTAGTCGTGTTTGCCGGTGTCTGTTGCAAATTGTTTACTTGTGGGGTGTAAGCTGAGCCGCCATCATGGCTTCCGCCGTCCGTGGAGCTTGTCCCGAGCATTTCTATCACGTCTTGGCGTGATTTCGGCCATGGAAAGAAGTATGCCCCAAATTGTAGTTCATATTCCTTGATTTGGTTTTCAAATCCTTGCCCTTCGAGCGACTTGTTCAGCCATTTTTTTGCTTCGTATTCATTACCAGCCTTCATCAGCATTCGTCCGTAGAGGGCCATTCCTATGGGATTGCCTGCTTGTGCGGCTTTTTCGTACCACATTGTTGCCTTTTGGCTGTTTTTGCGAAAGTATTCTTCTAAAAAGCCGGCCATGGTCAATGCCGGTGGGTATCCCATTTCGGCTGCTTCCACCATCAGTTTTACCGATTCGTCGTCTCCAAGCATTTCGTCAGGTATAAGTCTGTTCATCTGGTATATAAAAATAGCGTATTTTGCAGCGGGATTGCCTAACGAGCTTGCCCGCTTGAGATAAGCCACGCCTTTCTCTACATCTTGATATGGAGTTGGAGCCTCCACGAAGAAACTGCCAAGCATAGTGTATGCGCAGCTTTTTTGATATTGTGTCATATCTGTTCTTGATTCGATGATGTCAGACAAGGATGACGCATACTTTGACGCCTTCTCAAAGTTTTCATGCATTAGACTTAGCATGTGGCCAAAATTCGCAATGTATAGCTCGTCGCCTGCTTTTTGTGCGTACTTAAATGCGCTTTCTATGTCAAGAGTGTATGCACAACAAATCGCACTTAATAAGTTGCATCGCTTTTGAAAGGCTGGATCCCTTTCGTTTTGTGATGCGGCATCGAAATATTTTACAGCGGAAGAGTAATCTTTTGCAGTCAAGGCTGAAACACCTTCGAGAAAGCTTATAAAAGTGCCTCCACCTGTGATGAAAGCGGTAATTTTCCTGTTATTTACATCGTAAACGATTTTTTTCTCCATGCTTTTGCCCAATGCCGGATAACTCTGTACTACGTCAAAGGCAATGTATTGGTTTGAAATGCCTACGGCGTCCGCTTCTGTCACCATTGTTGTTGAAAGTTCAGACATACCGAAGTTGCCCCATTGCGTTGAAAGTCCTACTTCCGGTTCCATGTATGTCTTGCTTTTCGCAAGGCTCGGGGCGCTTATTTCCGTCTGAAGGCTACGTGCGTAAGTCTTTTGTATCGCAGACAGGTAGTTCTCCATTTTCGTTTCGCTGTTTGTCCCTATGTCGTCGAATGTAGAGCACCCCCTGCCTGAGCATAATGCGTAGATCTGTGTGTCCAACGTGCGTTCGCCCTTGCAGAATCTTTCGACAAACGAGCAAAACTCCGTTACGGTCCGCAGGGCTTCTTCCTTTTGCGCAGCGGTAAGACTTTGTGCAGCCGCAAGCATTGGCAAGCAGCATAACGCCAGTAATGTGATGATCTTCTTCATTTTTCATTGGTTTTAGTGGTTCTTTATAATGTCGCTGATAAGCCAGCCCTTGTTGTATGATTTGCGGTTCTCAAACCGTTCCACGGTGAATGAATATTCATGCAAGCGGAAGCGGTAAGTTACTTTCGTGACGTGCCCTATTCTTGTCCGGCCTGAAGCTATGAGCCATTCGAACACGCAAAGGCTGCACGGCTTGTAGCCTTTATGGAACATCGCACGCACGGATTCTGAATTAAGGTTCACGGCGTCAGGTACGGTCATGAACGATGTGCCGTGTGCGTTGGGCGATATAGAGACGGCCTTGTTTATCGAGTCTTGCAATGCGGAGAATAGGGGCGATGCCACGTCGCATATCACCCATTTGTATATTACGCCTTTCACTTGTTCCGTGCGCAATGATATTTCCAATGGATATGATTTTCCGTTGAAGGTCAATGAAGACGTGGCTTCAGCCCTCCATGTCGTGTCCGTGTAATTGATACGGATGTTGTTGTCGCAAATGTAATCGAGAAATGCCGATGCTATCGAGTCAAGTTTTTTACCGCTTTTGTCGGCGAATTTCTCAAGGTTGAACAGAGTCATTAGGTTCTTCCGCTTCAATATGCTGTCGCTTGAAGTGCTGTCGGTTGAATCTCCTTTATAGTCAGTCTCATAATTGAACCGCCTGAAGAACTCGTCAATTTGTTTCACCTTGAACTGTAGTTCCTGTTCGTCTATTACTTGCGTGAATATCTGGGCTGCTGCGTGGCTGTGAGCCAATGCGCACAATAAGAGTGCGCATAATAATTTTGTCTTAAGTTCCATAGTTACATAGGTCTTGTTTCTGAAACATTTATGTCGCCGAATTTCATTTCCCAATATGCCCCGAGGTTGCCGTCGGGAACCCTGCGTATTATCACGTCCACTTCCTTGTGCGACTCGTCCCTGTAAACTAATACTTCGCCGCGTCTGCCGGTGAAATATTGGTAAAACGTACATGTGGCGCGGTATGTGTCGTCTGATTCCTTGTAAAAGTTGCTAATAACACAAGTATTGGCTTTTTTTATTTCAACGCTTGTATAGTTAATATCCCTGAGTCTTACTAAATATTTTTTCAGAGGAATGTCTTTTATTTCAAGGTGTCCGCCAGCCACTGACGATACTTGCATTTTTACGGCGTCGTGCCTTTGCCCGTTATAGTCTGTCCACGGTTCTCCGTTGCCCATGAACATTTCAGGAATGGTTGCGATATAGTGGTTCCTGATTTCTATCGGTTGCTCTTTGCCGGCTATGATTTCCAGCCCCATTTGCAATGCGTCGACCCTTTCTTTACATTGTATTTGGAATGCTTGTATTTCTTCGTTGGTCAGGTCGTGCGTGCCTTGTGCGTGGCAAATGCCGAATGCGGCTGTCAGTAATAAGATTGATAAACATTTTTTCATAATAGGTATGTTTTTGTTCATTCATAATGTATTTCATGTACTTTGGCGTATGTTATTTTGCCCGAACCGTCTTCTTGTATGTCGAGTACTACGACTTCTTCCATGTTTGTCGCCATACTTAGATAGTTCAAGTAGCTTTTTGCATTGCAAGTGTTTACGATGGTCCTGTTGTCGAAGCCTACAACCTGCACACGTGCGTTTGTTCCGGCAAAGTGGGTTAGTGCGTCATTAATGTTACGCATCCGATTCATAAGTGGTATGTTATGGTTGCAAACCATTGACATTGAATAGGCTAGGCCGTCACGTGCGTTTGTAGCATTGTCGTTTGAGGGTGTAGGCATTGTTGGAGTAGTGTTTGTATTGATGTGTGCCGGTGCTTCTACCGGGGCAATGTCAAGCTCGTATATAGGTGTTTGTATTGATGGGTGTCCGTTCGCGTCCATATTGTCTTTCGTCCGTTCTTGCGTTAAACTGACGGTAGTGTCCCATAATTCGTGCCAATTCAGATGCCTGCTTTGCCCTACGTAGTATTGCAGTACGTCTAAGAATGTTGCTGTCATGTATCCGCCGGCATGGTAGATATTACCTTCGCTTTGTACAAGCATGCATCCAGAAGTCTTGTTAGGCTCGCTTGATGCGGCGATTATGCCGCCCTTGACGTTCAAGAATAGGTTCTTGTACACGTCGTATGTGCTTTTATTCAAAACGGTGGCTCCCTTCGCCGTATTACCACCCTTGTAATAATCCTTGCTAAGAATGCTGTTGCACAGGTCGCCCATTACGATAGTCAACCGTGGTGATTTGCGCCTTATGCATGTGTAAACGTCATATAGTGGATATAGTTGTGACGGAGTGGCGGCACCGTAAGGTACCTTAAGTACCATTTCAGGGAAAATGGTTTCCTCGTTCATTGCGCGTCCGCCGTGCCCGGAATAGTAAAAGAATACAATGTCTTCGGATGAGCATGTCAGATCGCGTAGTACTGTTTCCAGACTGTTGCGGCTGAAGCGTTCAGGCGTGTCGTAATAGTAGTATTTCTTGAGTTTGTAGCCTATGGTTTTCGCAATCGTGGTCATTTCGACTCCCATGCGTTGGAAGTCTACCGTAACAGATGGGCCTATGCCCTCGTCGCCGGGATTGTTCGGGTTGCCCGGGCTTTTCGTGTTTGCGAATATGATGGCGTGCATGGTCTGCCCGGTAGCGTAGCTTGTGGCCATTAAAAAGAGAAGTAGTGGAAAAATAGCTTTATTCATAACGGTTGGTCTTTTAGTAAGTTTAAATAATATTCTTTGTATTCGGGAAACATCATATACGCCCACCTTGCCAATGGCTTTATGCTGCGCATCCTGTAAAACTTAAATTGCCTGCAAGTGTCGGTTATGGCTATTTCGTGCGTGCCGAATGATACAAGCATGAACACCGCAGCCTTGCGTAATCTGAATTCGAAGCCGATGTTGGGATTGAACGGTTGTCTTATAGGGCTGTAGTCTTTAACGTACATACTATGGTCGGTCGTAATGAATTTCAATAATGTGGCGGCTTCATTACAGAGTTTGCCCATACGCCTTTTTATCGGGTATCCGGATAGACTGTTACATGTGTGTTTGTTATTCCCGTCAGTTGTGAAGTCATCCATGTCATACAGGATTATTTTTCCGGCTCCGCTGATAATGGAATCAATCGAATCGTTGTATATTGGAGGTAAGAGGTCGTTGCCCCGGGCCGCTTGCTCGTACGTATAAGTGGGAGGCGAGCAAGTGATAAATAACGTTACGGTAAGTACTGCGGTTGTGATACTTCTTAATATAGCCATGGCGTTTCGTCTTTTGTGCTTGCAGTTCCCCTTGCAGGCGGTTATTAGAAAAAACGTTACGGCATAAAAAAGCGTGGGAACTGACCTGTCACTCGTCCCACGAACTGAGGCTCTCGCATTGCCCATTGTAGTTGAACGAGCAACGCAAGAACCCACGCCGATATGAAATAAACATCCATCGTCTCCTGCGCCGGTTTTGGCGTGAGGATACAATGATGGCTGTATATAATCATACCCGTGCATTCACCGTTGCCATGTTCAGGACTACAATTGGTAATTTGCGAGATTCCAGTTCGTCAAGAACAAAGCGTAAAGTAAACGCCTTAAATATGTCGTGCCGTCATTCCCACCCAACCGTCTATTCTTTTGAGCTTCGGCGTGGGTTCGACGGCATGGATACATGCATCGTATAGTTGTTGGCAACTAATGCAAGTGACATGTTATCGCCTACAAAGATACGGATTTTAATTTAATAATTGCATGATTTTAAGAAAAAAACATGATGGTGGCTTTTATGCGTAAGTTGAGATATGCCTGGCGGGGGCTTGTGTTTTGCCTGGTATTGCGTCATTACGTGTATGCCAATATGTAACTGATGATGCCTTATTTGTGCCGAAATGACATTTTGATTTTGTCCGTTGGATTTGATGAAATAGGATGGATTGGAGCAAGGCTGTGCTTGTCCGTGTGGGCTGAATGCTCCCGATGGGGTATAATCATGTAGGTTTTGTAGGGTGCGACGTATGTTTTCCGGCGTGAAAGCTTACTGTTTGCTTGTCGTAAGACGGTGGTTTGCGGCGTGGAAGGTGGCTGTTTGCACTGCAAAATGTGGCCGTTTGCAGGCTATTGAGCATAAGGCGTGTCGTAGATTATGCACACTTATGGATTAATGATGTATAAGTAGCGGATAATTAAGTGGTTATGTTTGCACGCGATTCCTTGCGTTTTTCCCGTCCTTGAATGTTTTTGCGCAAAAAAACGCAGTATTTGGGCGTTGCGTAAAATCAGTATGTAAGCGTTTCGGGCTTTTCTGCTGCATTGTGTAACGTCAGTCCGGTATAAGGATTATTTTTCACAAACATCTGAAAACGCCCTTTATAGGGACATAATTCTGAAGATTGCTCCATTAAGACGCAATCGTGTCCGCACGCTCCGTAAGGAACGTATTTGATGCGGAAACACGTTTACATACGCCTCTGCGAGGCGCGCGGACATAATAAACCCAAATCGGTCATTAGAACGCTAATCAACACATTTACACTTGATTGCCGGCTCTTCATCCGTATTTCGTACTGCCGCCGCCGTCTTGTTCCCCGTTTTATCTTGATGTAGCCCGCTACATCTTCGACAAAACCGGAAAACAATCCGCCTGACGGCAGTACGAAATACGGATGAAGCCTAATGACCGATTTGGGATAAATTATGTCCCTGCAAGGGATGTCCGTTGGTGTTTATGAGAATATTTGTGTAATATGCGGTGACGGCTGACATTGCCTTGGCGGTGGAGGAGAGTAAGAGAGAAGCCGTCGCCTGCTGCGTGGCGGACGACGGCTTCTCTCTTTATGAATGTTTTTTGCGCTTAACGTGTTATCTCCACGATGGCCCTGCGGTTGTACGACGGCGGCACAAGCGTGTCGACGCCGCCTTGCGCCACGGTCTTTATGTTTTCTTTCTTTACGCCCATCTTTACGAGTTCGCCGGCTACAGTCTCGGCGCGCCTGCGTGAAAGTTCGCTGTTGAATTCGGCCGAACCCGTGGCGCTGTCGGCATATCCGGTGACTACGACCGTGGCTCCGGCGGCTATCGCGTAGTCGGCCAGTTGCTTAACGTCTACAAGGTCTTTTCCCGACGTTATAGTAGCCTCGTTTATATTGAAGAACACCGATGCCCGGCCGACCGCAGCCGTCGTGTCGGCCGTTGCCACGGCTTGTCCGCCGTTGTTACCGCCGCTGGATTCCGATTCGCTTCTCAGCCGCTCGTTGTCGGCCCTCTCGTCGGCGAGCATGGCGTTAAGGGCGTCGATCTGCGACTGGGCCAGCTCGTTTACGGTCTCCATGTCGGGCATTTTCTCCCATGTGCTCCTGCCTATCCTGTATGTCACGCCGATCTCGGCGTAGACGTTGTTCGGATGGTCCATTACGCCCTTGCCCATGTCGGCAGGCATGCCGCATACGTCGCTCTCGTAGCGGTTCCAGCCTATTTCTATGTTGACGGCGAGCTTGCGGTTTATCCTGAACTCGTTAATCAAGCCTGCGCTTACGCCCATGCCGTATCTGTTGTAGGTGCAAGAGCGGGCCACGCCTACGCCGAAGAACGGTATCAGGCTCCACGTGCGCCCGTCGTCGTAGCCGCCGAACATGTTGTTAAGGTTGAACAAGGCCTGCTCGTTCAGCATCCAGTATTTGTTTTCATTGCGGCCGGCATCTTCGCCGAACACGGCTTTGCCCCATACGCCCGACAGCTTAGTCCGCAAGGCCAGGCCCGGGGTGAACCATTTGCCCAAGGCCAGCGAAACGGCGGGCGAGGAGCGGAATGCCTTGAACGGACTCTTGTCTAATCCGCGGCCGTCCTCGTAGTTGCCGTACCATGCGTTCCAGCTTACGCCGCCCTGTACGAACCAATTGTGCCAGAACTTGTTTGTTGCCACCCTGTATTTCTCCTCGTTGTATGAGTCTTGCGCCGCCGCCGCCGCCGAAATGCCGGCAAAGGCGAGTACGATTAACAGTTTCTTCATGTTTCTTGATTGTTTGTAACTGAATATGTTTTTCTACTTTCACTCGTGTACGGCATTGCCGTTAGCCGTCCCCGCATTGTCATTTTGTCAAGGACAATGCGAAGATAGTGATATTTTCCAAGAAAGCTGCACCGGCAAGTGCTTATTTTTCACTTTTTCGTTGAAAAGTATGTAAAAAAGGCCGAAAAGACAGTCAATCGCTGTGTTTTCGGCTCTGTTTGTCAGTTTATTGTCAGTCGAGCAGCCTCTCGATGTCTTGCTGCTTGAGCAAGGCTACGATCGTCTTGCCGTCGGGAGCGTAGTTTGTGTTCGAGCTTGCGAACAGTCCGTTCACGATGTTCTCCATTTCGTCGTTGTTCAGCACCTGGCCGTAAGGCACGGCCGCGCTTCTTGCCATCTGCAGGGCTATGCGCTTGTTTATCCCGTCGGCCACGGCTTTGCCTGCCTCGGCTTCTTCGCCTACCATGTCTTTCAGCAGTTTCACGAAGTTGATGCCGTCGAGCCCGGCCGGAACGCCGTTGATCGAATAGCTGCCGCCGCCCAGGGGGGTGAGTTCGAAGCCCAGGCGCTCAAGATCCTGCCATGCCTTTTGCAGTATTACGGTTTCAGACGGAGTGAACTGCACCATTTCAGGGAAAAGCACCTGTTGCGACTGTCCGGCCTTGTCTTTCATCCGGTTGAGGTATTCGTCGTAGAGTATGCGCACGTGGGCGCGGTGCTGGTCGATGACCATCAGGCCCGACTTTACGGCCGTCATGATGTATTTGCCCTTGTATTGGTAATGCGCGGGCGATTTCTCCTCCATCACGTCGTCACGTCCTCCGCCGACGCTTGCCTTGAAGAGGTCGGTCTCTTCTTCTTCCTGTTGCGTTATGTCCGTGCCGCCGCGGCGTAGGCCCTCATACAGCTTGTCCCACGACTCCGGCACATGCTCCTTACGGGCTGCGCCCGTGTAAGGCGACGACTGGGAATGCGGCGTTTCCTTGAACGGATTGTACGACGGGTTGAGGCTCACCCCTGGCGCCGATGCGGCGGAGTCTTGCGCCTGGTTGTACACAGGGATGTCGGGCTTGCCCTCAGTATCGAAGTCGATCGAAGGCACGTCGTTGAACCTTCCTATGGAATCTTTCACCGCGGCGTGCAGAATCTGCCATACCGTCTGTTCGTTCTCAAACTTTATCTCGGTCTTCGTAGGGTGTATGTTAACGTCGATGTCTTCGGGGTTTATCTCGAAATAAATGAAATACGGCACTTGCTCGCCCGCCGGCACAAGCCGCTCGTAGGCGTTCATCACGGCTTTATGGAAATATGGGTGCTTCATGTAGCGTCCGTTGACGAAGAAATACTGGTGTGAGCCCTTCTTCCGCGACGCTTCAGGCTTGCCTATGAACCCCGAGATTTTGCATATCGTCGTTTCCACGCCGACGGGGAGGATGTCTTGGCTGAGCTTCTTTCCGAATATGTCGACAATGCGCTGGCGCACGCTTCCGCTCCTGAGGTTGAACATCTCCGTGCCGTTGCTGTGGAACGTGAAATTGACTTTCGGGTAAACGAGGGCAATGCGTTCAAAGGCGGTAAGGATGTTGTTCAGTTCCGTCGTGTTCGATTTCAGGAACTTACGCCGCGCCGGCACGTTGTAGAAGATGTTTTCCACCGAGAAGTTGCTCCCCACGGGACACGACACTGGTTCCTGTCCGGTGACTTTCGACGCGGCGATTGATATGTGCGTGCCTATCTCGTCGCCGTCGGTCCTCGTGCGCAGCTCCACCTGCGCCACCGCCGCAATCGAGGCCAAGGCTTCGCCGCGGAATCCCATGGTGTGTAAGGCGAACAGGTCGTCGGCCTTGCGTATTTTCGAGGTGGCGTGGCGTTCAAAGGCCATGCGTGCGTCGGTTTCAGACATTCCCGCGCCGTTGTCTATCACTTGGATCGACGTGCGTCCCGCGTCGATTACGAGTACGTTGACGGTTGTCGCTCCTGCGTCGATCGAGTTTTCGACAAGCTCCTTTATAACAGACGCGGGTCGTTGTATCACCTCACCGGCGGCTATCTGGTTGGCCACCGAGTCAGGTAAAAGTTGTATTATGTCGCTCATAAGTTTTTGCCTAAAGAAAATGTGTAACGTTTGCGTTTGCGGATAAGTGGCGGCCGGATTGTTCATAAGCTTACCAGCATCTTCCAAATGGCGATGAGCACGACGAGTAACACTACTATCACGCCGTAGCTTAAGACTATTCCTCCGGCCAGGCGGCGTTCCTTGCGGCGGCGCGCGTGCCTTGTCGCGTCGAAGAACATGCCGCGGATCTCCTCATGTCCGCCGCTTTGCGCCTGTTGCTTGCCGAGTTCGGCCTTGGCCCTTTCCTCTATTGCTTTCAGGCGTTCCTTCCGCTTGTCGGCGAACATGTATTCGTGACGGAAACCGCGTGGCCTCCTCATACTGAAAAGTCCCATTACGGCGTTGCCTCCTTCTCCTGCCCGTTATTTCCTTCAACAGGCGCATCCGCAGGCGGAGCTTGTACGTCTGTTTCCCTTGCGTCCTGACTTGGGGCGTCTTTTGCGTCGGTGTCCAGTCCGCTGACCACGCCGTCCTTACTGATGAACTGCAACGGGGCCGAACGGCGCTGTATGTTCTTCAGTTCCGTGCCTTTGGCCTTTCCGCGCCACCTGAATATGTCGTATTTGTCGGTAGGCCGTATGTAGTCAAACCATGCGAACGACGGCAGTTCCTTCTTGTCGGGCGGAATCTGCGTTATCGGGTACATTATGCTGTTCTGCTTGCACGTCCATATTGACTGCAGCTGCCTGTCTTTCATGAACATGCGCATCGTGTCGGTCTCAAGGTACGTCATGCTTATCAGCGAACTGTCCTTGTCGTCTTGCAGATAGTATATAGCCTGGACGTTGGCGACGGCTTCGGTCTCGCGCATTTCGCCCTTGTCGAAGTATCCGAACATCTCACGCGAAGATATCTGGTTGAAAAGCGTGGTGTCGTTGGGAAGCCGCTCTACCGAAAGAGCCTGGTTGACGACGTGGGCGCGGTCTATGGTCGAGTCTTTCATGTAAACCTCGATCACTTCGCCGAGCAGCTGACGGTTGGCGTTCCATGTTATCGGGTCTTTATACATCGTAAGGCACGAGTCTTTCGTGTTGTAGACAAGCGAATCGCATACGGCTTGGACGTCCGTGCGGTAAGCCCTTACCTTATTATAACAGTGGGCCTTGCGGTAGGCCGAGTCGGTGTTGATGTTGAAAGTGTACACTTTCATCGTGTCAGAATGTACGAACAGCGTGTCGCCCTGTGAATACTCCTTCATTACTGCACTGTCCGTGGCGAAGGCGAAACCCGTACTGTCGTTATACCAGAAATAGTTGCTCGTCAGCTGGTTCTTGTTCACCGTGTCGTTATATACGACGTTGCTGAACCCTTGGCTTATCTTAGTCTTCTCGTCGTGGAAAAGACTGTCGCCAGTCAGTGTCTTGCCGTTGTTGGCCAACGTTGAGCGTCCGTACAGCCTGGCCTTTTCCTTGTTTGTGTCATAATATCCTTGCGACGTGTGGATCACGCTTTCGCCGGAAGTTATCACCGACGGACCTACTATGTGCGCCATCGACGTCCTCGTGTCATAATGCAGCGTGTCAGTGGCAATCACGAACTTTGGGTTTTTCAGGTTCACGCTGTAATTGAATACGGCATGGCGCGTCTCGGTGTCATACTCGCCCCAGTCGGACACGAGCACGTTCTGCTTGTCAACCATCTTGCCCCCCTCGAAGAAATAGCCAATGCCGTAAAGGCGGTCGTAGTTAAGGCTGTCGGTATAAAGTTTCGTGTTCCTGTGCGTGAGAACGACATTGTGGCGCGCCTCGGCCATTTGGTCGTTCCCGTCGTAATAAGCATAGTCGCTGAAAAGCGAGAGCGTATCGCCCTGGTACATCTTGACATGCCCGAAAGCGCGGAACGAGTTTGACTCTTGGTAAAAATACGCACTGTCGCAATAAAGCTTGGCTCCCTTATGCCTGAAAGCGACGTTGCCGTTGAGAATCTGGGCGTTGGGGTTTGTACTGTATTGGTCGTAGCGCAACCTGTCGGCATGCATGAGATAGACACGCTCGTCGGTCTTGGGCCTGCGCTTCTTTTTCGGAGCCTGGCGCGACTGCACCACGCTTAAGCCAAAAAGGCATAGGATAACCATGATGAGAATCCTATGCCCGTTAAATAAAATCTTCAAGTCGTCCTTTATCGTCATTTAACCCAACCTTGATATTCAAAATCACAATTCTTATAACGGTCGTTTATGCGCACGTAAGTGTTCTTTATCTTTTTCTGTATCCAGTCCTTTACGAACTCTTCCCTGCGTTTTGCCAGCACGATGTCCTTCATCGTCTGGAAGTCTTCGGTAATGGTTGCGCGATGGGTGTCGACACGGTTCTTAAGCTTTACGATCGCACACATGGTCTTTCCGTTCTTCTCGCTTATCATTTCGAACGGAGCCGATATTTGGCCGACTTTCAGCGTGTCGACCACTTTCGCTATCTCCGACGGCAGGTTGCGCATTTGGAACTTGCTTGTCATTCGTCCGTCGTTGCCCATGTTCGCCATAAGGCCGTTGTTGCTGCGCGTATCCTTATCGTCGGAAATGAACGTGGCGGCCTCGTCAAACGAGTATTTGCCTTGGCGTATTTCCCCGGCGATAGTGTCAAGCTGGGCCGAAGCCAGTGTCACGGCTTCTTTTGTCACCTTGGGCGTCCTCAGGATGTGGCGCACTTTTATCTTGTCGCCGCGCTTGTCTATCAGCTGAATGATATGGTAGCCGAACTCGGTTTCCACGATCTTTGATATTTTCTTCGGGTCGGTAAGGTTGAAGGCCACGTTGGCGAAAGCGGGGTCGAGCATGCCTCGGCCGACATAATCCTGGAACTCACCTCCCTGACGCGCCGTGCCTGGGTCTTCCGAATAAAGGCGCGCAAGCGTAGCAAACGAGGTCTCGCCGTTTGTCACGCGCTCAGTATATTCGCGCAGTTCGTCCTTAATGCGGTCTATCTCTTTTTGGTCGACTTTGGGCGTACGTGTTATGATTTGCACTTCCACCTCGGTCGGAATTATGGGAATGCTGTCCTCGGGCAGCGAGCTGAAGTAACGGCGCACGTCGGCCGGCGATACAGCGATGTCTTCGACAAGCTGTTGGCGTTCGCGCTCGATGAGCATGCGGTCCCTATATTCGTCGTGCATGGTTTGGCGTATTTCCGTCAGGCTCATGTTCTTATACTCTTCAAGCTTTTCCCTGCCGCCCGTCATTTGGATCAAGTAATTGATTTGCTCCTCGACACGTTGGGCCACCTCCGACTCGGTCACCTCTATACTGTCTATCGCCGCCTGGTGGAGGAACAATTTCTGTATCGCAAGTTGCTCAGGTATGGCACAATCAGGGTTGCCCTGCCATTTTACGCCGTCAAGCTCGCTTAGCAGCCTTGTGTTTTCAACGTCTGACAACAAAATAGGTTCGTCGCCCACGACCCATATCACCTCGTCTATGACGCTCGCCTCGTTAGGGGCGGCCTGGGTGGTGGAGTCAACTTCCGCCGATGCCGGCGAGCCTTTCGTGTCGTTGCCTATGGCCGTGCTCGCGTCAACCCCGGTTAAGAAAGCCATCGAAGCCACAAGCCACAATGCCGTTTTGCCTTTAAGTCTCATGTGCCTTATTTGCTATTGCTATGGTTGTTTACTGTCTTCAACACGTCGTAATAAATTTCAACAGGATATTTCCTGCGCAGTTCGGCCACCCACTGGTCTTCAAGCATTTCTTGGTAATCGGCGGTCACCAGTCCGCGCACGTCGGTATAACTGTCGGGTTTCTTCTTCAACAGTTTGCCGTAAACGGCGTCGATCGGGAAATCCTTAAGCTGCGTCACCGTAGTGTCTTTCTTGAACACCATCTTGTCGATGAACGCGTTGTCGCCTTCCTTGAAGATGCCTTTTTCCACACGGATTCTCAATACCGAATCGTTGTTGAACGTAGTGCGCAGCACTTCTGCCCACTTGTCAAACGGCAGGTCTTTTACGCAGTCGCGCACGGCCTTGACGTCGTCTTTTTGCTTCACATGGTAAACCATGCCCTTATAGCGGGGCTCGTTCCAGTAATATTTCTTCTTGTTCTTGTTGAAATAGGCTTCAAGCCCCTGCTCGTCGTTAGCGGCTTTTTCCCATACGGTGCGGTTGCTGATTTCGTAGAGGAGGAGTCCGTCGTGATACTCTTGTATGAGGTATTTCAATGACGGGTCTTGGGCTTCAAGTTCTTTCTTCTTGTTTTCCAAGACATCTTCCTTTGTCAGTTTCCCGTCAGAAGCCTTTACTATCTCGTCTATTTTCTTGTTTATTATCTGTTCACGCAGTCCGCGTGCGTCGATGAAACGCAGTATGTTGTTCTTAAGCGAGTCGAACGGCTCAAGCTGCTTGCGGCCTTTCATAAGGATGATGTGGAAGCCGACTGGCGACTGCACAACTCCGCTCATTTCTCCCGGTTGCAGCGCGTAAGCAGCGTCTTCAAACTCTTTCAGCGTCTGTCCGGGCTGGAGCCAAGGCAGTTCGCCGCCGTTCTTCGCCGACCCGGGGTCTTGTGAATATTTACGGGCCAGTTCGGCGAAGTCGCCGCCGTTTTTCAATACCTGGTATATTGAGTCGGCCCTTTGCCTTGCTTCCTCCAGCTTTGCGGTCGGCGCCTTCTGTTCCACATACATTAATATATGGGCGGGCTTGATAAGTCCGTGCGGCCCGATATGCTCCTTCGTCCTGTCGTATATGTCACGGGCTTCAGCCAGCAAGCTCGTGCTGTCGACGAACGCGGGCCTTATCTCCTGGTCGCGGTACATGGCGAACTCCCTCTTGAAAGAGCCGAGGGTGTCAAGCCTTGCGTCGAGGGCGGCGGCCACCTTCAACTTATAATTGACAAACAGGTCGACGTATTCGTCAACCGTTTTCTTGTCGATTACGTCTTCGGAATTGTTCTTGTTATAAGAATATTCAAATTCCGAACGTGTTACAGGTTCGCCGTTGATCTTCATTACAACGGGGTCTGCCTGTTGAGCATAAGCCATGCTTCCGAAAAGAAGCATGGCCGCTAAGATATTTATTGATTTCATTTTCATTATAATTGGCAAGAATCCTGCCGGCCGCCAACTTGCCTGCCGGTAAAATACTTATTCGTGGCGCGAGTAGTTAGGAGCCTCGCTTGTGATGGTGATGTCGTGCGGATGGCTTTCAAGCACGCCGGCGTTGGTTATGCGTACGAACTTGGCGCCGTGCAGCGCGTCGATGTCCTTGGCTCCGCAGTATCCCATGCCCGAGCGCAGTCCGCCGACAAGCTGGTAGACAACCTCCTGCACGGTGCCTTTGTAAGGCACCCGCCCGGCGATGCCTTCGGGCACGAGCTTCTTCACGTCTTTCGTGTCAGCTTGGAAGTAGCGGTCTTTCGAGCCGTTCTCCATGGCTTCGAGGCTGCCCATGCCGCGGTAGCTCTTGAACTTTCGGCCGTTGAATATGATAGTGTCGCCGGGGCTTTCCTCCGTTCCGGCCACGAGCGAACCTATCATTACGCAGTTGCCGCCGGCGGCGAGAGCCTTGACTATGTCGCCAGAGTAGCGCAGTCCGCCGTCGGCTATGAGCGGCACGCCCGTGCCCTTGAGCGCGCTGGCTACGTCGTAAACGGCGCTGAGCTGCGGCACGCCTACGCCTGCCACGACGCGCGTCGTGCAGATGCTGCCGGGGCCGATGCCCACCTTGACGGCGTCGGCGCCGTTGTCTACGAGCATCTTCGCGGCGGCGCCCGTCGCTACGTTGCCCACAACGATGTCGACGTTCGGGAAGGCGTTCTTAGCCTCGCGCAGTTTTTCAACCACGCCCTTTGAGTGGCCGTGCGCCGTGTCTATCACTATGGCGTCGGCGTTGGCCTCTACGAGCGCCTGTATGCGGTCGAGCGTGTCGGCCGTAACGCCCACTCCCGCGGCCACGCGCAGGCGGCCCTTGTCGTCCTTGCAGGCTATAGGCTTGTCCTTGGCCTTGGTTATGTCCTTATACGTGATGAGGCCTACGAGCTTGTTGTCGCCGTCGACTACGGGCAGCTTCTCTATCTTGTTCTCCTGCAATATCTGTGCGGCGTCGCCGAGGTCGGTGCGGATGTGCGTGGTGACAAGGTTCTCGCATGTCATCACTTCGTCGATCTTGCGGTCGGGGCGGCGCTCGAAACGGAGGTCGCGGTTCGTGACGATACCTACGAGGTGGTTCTCCTCGTCAACCACGGGTATGCCGCCGATATGGTATTCAGCCATCATGTTGAGCGCGTCTTGCACGGTCGAGCCGCGGCGTATGGTGACGGGGTCGTATATCATGCCGTTCTCGGCGCGTTTCACTATTGCCACCTGGCGTGCCTGCTCCTCTATCGGCATGTTCTTGTGTATCACGCCGATGCCTCCCTCGCGGGCTATGGCTATGGCCATGGCCGACTCTGTGACCGTGTCCATTGCGGCGGTCACGAAAGGTATGTTCAACCCGATGTTGCGAGAGAACTTGGTTTTCAACTCTACCGTTTTAGGCAGTACTTCTGAATAAGCTGGGATTAAAAGGACGTCGTCGAAAGTAAGACCGTCCATCACAATTTTATCTGCAACAAATGATGACATATATTACTTTGAAATTTATTGCGTGCAAATTTAGCAAAAAAATCCATACGTACCATGCATTTGCCCAATTTATTGTTGAATTAATGCAATTTAACCCATTCCTGCTTACCTTATTATATATAAGGGCGCGGCCGCAGCGGCGTCTTTGGTCTCTTCCTCGTCGCCGGTGGCGGCCGTCGGTCGTTGTGGCCGCCACAGGCGTGCATCGTTTGGCTTTATGCTGTTTTCTTGTGTTGGTCGTATGCCTGCGGGCTTATTACTTACCCCGAACCGTTCGCCTGCGCGTCGTAGTGTCAACAAAATGTCAATAAGGAATTTATGGACGGCTGATGAGCGGTCCGAGGGTTGTCGTTGTCGGCGGCGGCGTTAAGTACGGCGGCCGCCGTGGCTGTCAGCCGAAGAGCCTTTGCTTACAAGTCTCTCTAACGAACGGCCTTCACGGTTGACGATGTTCATAACCATGTCGGGCATTTGATGGTCGTGCCGAGTCCGTTCCCCGGTCGACTCGTCGATTGAATACGATTCCCTGCAAACGCCGTGTTCCCACAATTCAAAGTCCTTACGGCAAGCACCGATCTTCGTCTTGTCCATCAGCCACAAGCCGTCAGGACGGCCCGACTCGTCATAACGGCCGGAAAGAATCTTCCCGTAAAAGTTCCCCTCTACGCCGCCGACAGGCGTGCCTGCCGACATCGTAAGGCGCAAAGTGGTGGAGCCGGTCTTGAAGTTCAGCGTGCGCGAACGGCTTACGGCCTTATAAGAATAACCGCCCTCATACTTGCCGTCGGAAAAAACTGCCACAAGCGTCCTATTCACGCCTTTCGCCTTGTTGGTGAACTTCCATCTGCCGTTTTTCATGTCGTTGCCGAAATACCCGCAAGCGGTTTCGCGGACATAGCCTAACGGCATGTTGTAAGACTCCCTTTTCAACCAGAACCGTCCGTTATAAACGCGGTCGCACTCGGAGCCGTCGTAAAAGTAAACGGCCCGCCCTCCATGGTAGCGCCCCGCGTAACAGTTGCTGCCGTTAGGGCATCCGCCCGACGGTGCCAAAGCCATAAACAGCTTCCTTAATAACAAACTAACCATAAAAATCTTCCCAACTCAGGCCTCCCCACACTCTCCAACCCCGCAGAGTTCTCTTTAATACTTTAATATATGAAGCGTGGGGCCGGTTATGCCATATCCATGATGAAGGTCCTAGGAAAACCTAAAAGAGAGATGTAACAATAGCGGCCCACGCCATGCGTGAGAACCACCCTGCCTTTGTCTCTCTTTGAAAATGAAAATTTCCTAGGTTTTCATCATAGAGAAAAGCATTGCGCTTCTTCTTTATTTTTTATTCTCTAATGTCTTGAATGGGTATAATCCCGATTCTTGCGCAAAGATATATGTTTTCCGCCAAATACGCAAAAAATCGTCATTAAAAAGTTATGAAAACTTTTAATTCGTGGCTGTGAGGTTGTACGGTTGTGTGGTTTTACTGTATTGGTGATTTTGAATTATAATTTAACGGGCACAACCGCATAACCCCGCAACCGCAAGACCTCACGACCCCACGACTCGCTATTTCATCTTGTCGAACCCTTCGCCGAATACGCCGTGGCAAAGCGTCTGCGACACCATGGCCTCGGGGTCGACTATCTTTATCGTGTTCAATATCCCATGGGCCTCGTATTTGCGGGCGAGCACGATCAGGATGTCCACCTCGTGCTTGGAGTACCACCCCTTGCCCGGTATGAGGGTCACGCCGCGGTGTAGCTGCGTGTTGATTATGTCGGCTATCTTATCATATTGCTTCGATATGATGATGAACTGCATGGTCTGCTTCGAGCCGTTCACCACGTAATCGCACGCATAACTATATATTAAGGTGAAGGCGATGCCGTAGACTATCGGCTCCATGCTGTGGAACAGCAGGTAGGACGAGCCGATGATGCACGTGTCGATAAGCTGTATGGCGCGCCCGAAGTTCATGTGCATGTACTTGTTGAGCATGGCTATGAGTATGTCGGTGCCGCCGGTCGAGCCGTTGTGTGAGAACACTATGCCCAGGCCTGCGCCGCAGAGCACGCTGCCTATCAGCAGGTGCATGAACTTGTCCTCGCCTGCCGTCACCATCGGGTAGGCCTCGAACACGGGCTGCAGCGCGCCTATCATGCCCGAGAGGATTGTCACGCCGATGACCGTGCGCACGGTGAACTGCCGGCCGAGCGTGCGGAAGGCGATTAGCACCATGATGATGTTGATGCTCCAGATGGATATTGCGGGCGGTATCTTGAAGCCGTAAAACAGCAAGGCCGCGATACCCGACGCGCCGCCCATCACGATTTGGTCGGGCAGGATGAACGCCGTATAGCCGAACGAATACAGCAGTATTCCCAAACAGATGAAGACAAGGTCCTTAAGCCCCTGCTTCTTCAACTTGACATGGATGTGTGTTAAGTCTGAAATCTTATTCATCGTATGCTTGTATTTTTTTGCAAAGATAATGCAAACCGAGTGAAGCGCAAAATAAAAGCGGGTGAAACGAGTTTTTATTTTCACTTCCGGGGTGACGCTTGTCTTTGCTGACGGAAATCCTGTGTCGGGCCGGGCTTTTCCCGAAGACCGTGTTTTAGCTTGCGGAAGCTTACCTTTCACAATGCAAAAGGTAAGCTTCCGGCATGCAAAAGACAACCTTTCGGAAACCGTGCATGGGTTAGGGGAGGAATCATACGGATTCGGTCTTACGGGCAACAAAAAACGATAAAATTCACATGATACTGAAAAAAGTCGCCGAAAAATTTGGCGGTTACGGAAAAAAGCCATACCTTTGCACTCGCTTAACACAAGCAAGGGCGCTTAGCTCAGCTGGTTTAGAGCATCTGCCTTACAAGCAGAGGGTCGGGGGTTCGAATCCCTCAGCGCCCACACGGCAAACCGTTGCGACACAACGTCGTGACGGTTTTTTTATTTCATGATAACCGATGCCATTATGGCAGCTAAGAATGCCATAATGGCGTTTTTGCGGTTAAGGCACATATTTTGACTCTCCATTTAGCGGTAAGAGGTTTTAAGTAAACGGATTGGTTCTCAGGATAACACTAAAACAAGGACGCAACCGCAAAAACCGACAACCGTAAAGAAAGAAAGGAGAACAAAATATATGACATTCGACAAATTCACAATCAAGGCGCAGGAGGCCGTGCAAGAGGCGGTTAACACCGCCGGGCAATACGGCCAGCAGGCCATAGAGCCTGTGCACCTGCTTAAGGGCGTAACGGCGAAGGCCAAGGACGTGGCCAACTTCATATTCCAGAAGCTCGGGGTGAACGCCGCCCAGATAGAGAACGTGCTCGAACGGGAAATCTGCCGGCTGCCCCGCGTGCAGGGCGGACAGCCATATTTGAGCAACGACAGCAATGAAGTGTTGCAGCGTGCGACGGACATTTCGGCGAAGATGGGCGACGAGTTCGTATCGGTAGAGCCGCTGCTGCTCGCCCTGCTCACGGTCAACTCTACCGCCTCGCGCATACTTAAGGACGCAGGATGCACCGAGAAGGACATGCGCGCGGCTATAAACGAGCTGCGCCAGGGACAGAAAGTGCAGTCGCAGTCGGCCGACGACAACTACCAAAGTCTTGCCAAGTATGCCAAGAATTTGGTTGAAGAGGCGCGCCAGGGCAAGCTCGACCCCGTGATAGGGCGTGACGACGAGATACGCCGCGTGCTGCAGATACTGTCGCGAAGGACGAAGAACAATCCTATACTGATAGGCGAGCCGGGTACCGGTAAGACGGCCATCGTCGAGGGACTGGCCGAGCGCATAGTGCGCGGCGACGTGCCCGAGAACCTTAAGGACAAGCAGCTCTACTCGCTCGACATGGGCGCGCTCGTGGCCGGAGCCAAGTATAAGGGCGAGTTTGAGGAACGTCTGAAGAGCGTAATCAAGGAAGTGACAAACTCAAACGGCCGCATAATCCTCTTCATCGACGAAATCCACACCCTCGTAGGAGCCGGAGGCGGTGAGGGGGCAATGGACGCCGCCAACATCCTGAAGCCGGCCCTGGCACGCGGCGAGCTGCGCTCAATCGGCGCCACTACGCTCAACGAGTATCAGAAATACTTTGAGAAAGACAAGGCGCTTGAACGAAGATTCCAGACAGTGATGGTAGACGAGCCTGACGAGCTGAGCGCAATAAGCATACTCCGCGGCCTGAAAGAGCGCTACGAGAACCACCACAAAGTGCGTATTCAGGACGACGCCTGCATCGCGGCAGTCAAGCTGTCGGAACGTTACATATCAGACAGATTCCTGCCCGACAAGGCCATCGACCTGATGGACGAGGCTGCGGCCAAGCTCCGTATGGAACGCGACTCCGTGCCCGAGGAGCTTGACGAAATCACACGCCGCCTGAAGCAGCTCGAAATAGAGCGCGAGGCCATAAAGCGCGAGAACGACCAGCCCAAAATAGCCCAGCTCGACAAGGACATCGCCGAACTGAAAGACAAGGAGAAGGCGTTCCGCGCCAAGTGGGAAGGCGAGAAGGCGCTCGTCAACAAGATACAGCAGGACAAGCAGCAGATGGAGCAGCTGCGCTTCGAGGCCGAGCGCGCCGAGC
>CALUIJ010000115.1 GCA_944320675.1 uncultured Prevotella sp. | reverse complement strand
TTGAACATCTTTTCACGGCGCTTAATCGACTGCCGTGTACGTTCTTCAAAAGTCATTCCGCTATTCTTGGCGACCTCGCTGCTCAGGTCTGTCGTGAAAACATATTTATGGAAATCTATTTCGTCGCCGGCCTTTTTCTTACAGTTGCCGACAATGGCATCGAACAAAGACTGATAGGCCAACCATGTACGCGACGTGCCTCCTTCACCCCTTACTTTACCCGTCTTATTGTCTGGTCCCATATAAATATGGCACTTCTGACCGCGGTAAGGAAACTCTACGGCATCGTCGTGCTTAATCCAAAGCCCGCGGTTGCCGAGGATGTCGTGTCCGTACATATCCTTACCGCTTTCCATGTCAATGGCAGGCTCTTTCGCTATAATCAATATTTTGGCGTTAGGATTACCGTTGCCAATATAATCGTATCCGCTATTTCCAATAAGCCGTTCAAATGATTCAGGATAATCCATGCTATTTGTTTTTGTATTAACGTAAATTAGACATAAGAAATAAGAAAATGGAATCATTTTAAAGCGTAAGAAGTCGGTGGCATTCTGTCATCGCCGTTAAGGCGGTGACAGAATGCCACCGACTTCTTAAATACCACACCCTCTGCCCATCAACAGTATTTAAAAGGCCTTACTCCTGCTCGGGAGTGATGAGCTTGTAGCCCTTTCCGTGGATGTTGATGATTTCAATCTGGTCGTCATCCTTCAAGTGCTTGCGCAGCTTGGTGATGTAAACGTCCATGGAGCGGGCGTTGAAGTAGTTGTCGTCAATCCAGATGGTCTTAAGGGCGAAGTCGCGCTGCAGTATCTCGTTGGCGTGCGAGCAGAGCAGGGCGAGCAGTTCGTTCTCCTTCGTGGTAAGCTTGGTCTGCTTGTCGCCGATGGTGAGCAGCTGCTTCTGCGTGTCGAAGGTGAAGCGGCCGATGTGGTAGATGGTGTTCTCCTTGTTCTTCTTGCCACGCACGCGGCGGAGTATGGCCTCGATGCGGAACACGAGTTCTTCCATCGAGAACGGCTTTGTGATGTAGTCGTCGGCACCGATCTTGAAGCCTTCGAGGATGTCCTCCTTCAAGGTCTTGGCCGTAAGGAAGATGATAGGTATCTCGGCGTTAGCCTGGCGTATCTCCTGAGCCAAGGTGAAGCCGTCTTTCTTAGGCATCATCACGTCGAGTACGCAGATGTCGAACTTGCTTTTCAAGAACGCCTTGTAGCCGGCTTCGCCGTCGGGGCAGAGTTCGGCACTATAACCTTTGGCTTGCAGATATTCGCGAAGCAACATTCCGAGGTTCTCGTCGTCTTCGCAAAGTAGGATTTTCAGTTTCTCGTCCATAGTCTTTCTATTTTTTTATTATTGGTAATGATATTATGAATTTCGTTCCCTTTCCGCGCTCGCTTTCAACGTGGATTTCGCCCTTGTGTAGGTCGACCATCTTCTTGACATAGGCCAAGCCGAGGCCGAAGCCTTTAACGTCGTGCACGTTTCCGGTGTGTACGCGGTAGAATTTCTCGAATATTTTCTTCAGGTTCTCTTTCTTTATGCCCACGCCGTTGTCCTTAACGGAGAAGTAAAGTTTTTCTTTGTCGTTCCACGTCCGGACTGTAAGCTCAACCGGACGGTCGGGGTCGCGGTATTTAACGGCGTTGTCCAACAGGTTGAATATAACGTTGGTGAAGTGCATCTCGTCGACGTATATCGTCGGTTCCGTCGCGTCAAGCTCGGTGGTGATGTGCCCGCCGGTGTGCTCTACGCGCAGTGTGAACGTGTTTGCCACGTTCTCAACGAGGTCGTTCAGGTTGAGTTCCTTCTTCTTGAAAATGGCTTTCTTGCGGTCGAACATCGACATCTGCAATACTTTCTCGACAAGGAAGCGCAGCCGCTTCGACTCGTCGTTGATCACTCCGCCCAAGTGTTTCATCATGACGGGGCTCTTCGTCACGGCCTCGTCGTTGAGCATCTGCGCCGCGAGCGATATGCTGCTGATAGGCGTTTTCAGCTCGTGGGTCATGTTGTTGATGAAATCGTTCTTTATCTCCGTATAGCGTTTTTGGCGGAATATCACCACGATGGTGAAGATAAACGTTACGAGCAGCACTATCGTAAAGGCCACTGACGGAATCATAAACCTCACTCCGCTGAATATGTAGCTGCTCATGTCGGGGAAATGTATCTTCACCACGCCCATCTTGTTTGACGGGTCGTTGCGGAAAAGCACTTGCGAATACGTGTAGTCTTCGCCCTCCTCGGTATAGTCGGGGCAGCGGTACACCTCGCGTCCGTCCTGCGTCGACACCGTGAAGTGGTAAGGTATGTCGATGCCGTTGTTCATCAGCTCGGTCTTGATGTCCTGGTCGAGCATCTTGAAGTTTATCCTCTCGCGCAACGGCTTGTCTGACGCAGTGTACAGTATGCTGTAAACGACCTCGTCGAGCAGGGCCTTCTGGTAGATGTAGCGGTTCTTCACAATCTCGCGCATCGACTTGGTAGCCTCGGAAATTGAGTTCTTGTCGCTGCGCAGTATCATCGCCTTGGGCATCGACGAGGGCTTCATGCTTATCGTCTTAAGCTCGAACGACGAATAACCGGCTCCGCCGCGGCCGGGCACGGCGTACTGGTGGGAGTGGCGCACGTCCATGGCCCCGTTGTCGTCACCGCCGCCCGGCAGCGGGGCTTTCGCATGCTCGCTGCGTTCCGAAGCGTTGACGTCACGCTCAAGATACCTCAAGGTCTCGTTAAGTTCAAGGTTGCGCGATGCCTGGTACAGGGCCTTGTTAACGGATTCGTCGAACTGCTCCTTCTTCATCTGAACCATGGCTTCGATGTATTTCAGCTGCATGAAGAGCAGTACGAGGAACGACAGCCCCATCACTATTGCTATTAACCAAATCGTTGCTTTCTTCATATCGGCAAATATATTGCAAAAAACAACTTGCGTGTCCGATTTTGTTAATTAAATCGACAGAATTCATCAATATTAACCAAAAACATTTTACATATTTAACAATAATCAAGTTTACGCCAACACGCAAAAACATGCGCCATACAAGGCTACGACAATAACGGCGTAAACCGCAACCTACGGCAATAAATACAAATGGGGGACGCGGACAAGCCGCATCCCCCTGTTTCCGGAATGAAATAAATATAACGCCGCCCAACAAGGCGCGCGGCAACGGGAAGCCGCGACGAATTGCGTTATTCGTCTTTTTCGGCCACCTCGGCCTCGTGAGCCTTGATAAGCTCTTGCTGGATGTCGTTAGGCACAAGCTCGTAACTTGCAAACTTCGTAGTGAACGACGCACGTCCGCCGGTGAGCGAACTCAATGCTACTGAATAGCTCGCAAGCTCTTTCTGCGGAATCTTAGCCTGCAACTTCTGGTATCCGGCCTCGCTGTCCATACCCATTATAAGAGCGCGGCGGCCTTGCAAGTCGCTCATCACATCGCCCATGAAGTCGGCCGGCACATACACTTCCAAGTCGTAGATAGGCTCGAGAATCTTCGGCCCGGCGTTCTTGAACGCGTCGGAGAACGCATGGCGGGCTGCCAACATGAACGAAAGTTCGTTGCTGTCAACAGGGTGCATCTTTCCGTCATACACCACAACGCGTACGTCGCGGGCGTAACTTCCCGTCAGCGGGCCTTGTTCCATACGCTCCATGACACCCTTCAATATGGCCGGCATGAAACGCGTGTCGATAGCTCCGCCGACAACCGAGTTGATGAACACGAGCTTACCACCCCATTCGAGGTCGATTACTTCCTTGCTCTTGATGTTCATCTTAAACTCCTGTCCGTTGAACTTGTACGTAACAGGGTCGGGCATGCCTTCAGCATAAGGCTCTACTATGAGGTGGACTTCACCAAACTGGCCCGCGCCTCCCGACTGCTTCTTGTGGCGGTAGTCGGCACGTGCGGCCTTAGTGATGGTCTCACGGTAAGGAATCTTAGCGTCGACAAACTTCACGGGAATCTTCTCATTGTTTTCCAAACGCCATTTCAACGTGCGCAAGTGGAACTCGCCCTGACCGTGGATAATAGTCTGCTTAAGCTCCTTGCTTTGCTCCACGACCCATGTCGGGTCTTCCTGGCGCATCTTGGTAAGGGCGGCCATAAGCTTCTCAGTGTCGGCTTCGTTCACGGCCTTGATGGCACGCGAATACTTCGAGTTCGGATACCTTATGAAGTCAAACCTGTTGTCACAGTCTTTTCCGTTAAGCGTGTTGCCCGTCTTTACGTCCTTCAGCTTCACCGTACAGCCTATGTCGCCGGCGTTGAGACAGTCGACCGGCTGGCGGTTGGCTCCCGCGCAAACGTATATGTTCGCTATGCGCTCCTTCGAGCCACGGTCGGCGTTGCTCAAATCGTCGCCCGGCTTCACGCAGCCGCTCATTACCTTGAAATAAGAAACCTCACCGATATGCGGCTCTACGCCGGTCTTAAAGAAATAAAGCGACTCCGGCCCCGTAGTCTCGGCCGGAACTTCCTCGCCTCGCGTATTGTGCACTTTAGGCATTTCGCTTACGAACGGCACCACGTTGCCCAAGAATTCCATCAGTCGGCGCACGCCCATGCTACGGCCTGCGCAAACGCAGAATACGGGGAAGATGGACCTTGTGACAAGTCCCTTGCGGATGCCTTCACGCATTTCGTCCTCCGTCAGCGTCTCTTCCTCGAAGAATTTCTCCATCAGGGTCTCATCATTCTCGGCCGCAGCTTCGACAAGAGCCTTGTGCAACTCCATGGCCTTGTCCATCTCCTCGGCCGGGATGTCCTCGATTATCGGCGCTCCGCCTTCCGGCTTCCATGAATACTTCTTCATAAGAAGCACGTCGATAAGGGCGTTGAAGCCGTCGCCCGTCTCTATCGGATATTGTATTTCGACGCATTTAGAACCGTAAATGTCCTTCATGCTGTGTATTATCGATTCAAAGTCACACTTGTCACTGTCAAGCTGGTTGATAAGGAATATCACCGGTTTCTTCAGCTTTTCAGTATAACGGAAGTTGTTTTGCGTGCCTACCTCGGGGCCGTACTGTCCGTTTATCAATATCAAGGCCTGATCGGTAACGTTAAGGGCGGTGATAGCTCCGCCTACGAAATCGTCGGAACCCGGACAATCGATGATGTTAAGTTTCTTGTTGTTCCACTCTACGTTAAAAACGGTTGAGAATACTGAGTAGCCGTATTCCTGCTCAACCGGGAAATAGTCGCTGACCGTGTTCTTCGCTTCAACGCTTCCACGGCGTTTGATTACACCACTTTCATACAACATCGCTTCGGCAAGAGTAGTCTTGCCTGAACCCGCACTGCCAAGCAACGCAATGTTTTTAATCTCGTTAGTCTGATAAACTCTCATATTATTATAGATTTAAGTTTGTTACAAATAACGGGCTCTAAGTT
>CALUIJ010000114.1 GCA_944320675.1 uncultured Prevotella sp. | reverse complement strand
AAAGTTTTAATGTCACAATGTCACATCGTGGTGTAAGGGGTTGGGAGTCAGGATGCTACATTGTGATGATTGGTATAAAAGCACGTTCACCACTGTCACATGTGTGATAGTGGTGAACGTGGCACTGCGCTTAATGTCACCATGTAACATTTTGGTAATTAATGCTTTGGATGCTATTGTGACATTGTGACGTTAAATGCGGCGTGAATTTGACAATCCTGTTTCTATAGTTTCAGATACAGTTCCACCCCGGTCTGCACTGGGTTGCCCCGTTGTGCGAACCAAAGTTCGCTGCCCGACGCTGAGCTGCTGAAGGCGAAGGTGGCGTAGTGCGTGTTCGTAGCGTTGCGGCACCAGAGGCGGAGCGTGGCTTTGCCCCAGTTAAGGGCGGCGTCGAGGTTGAGCAGGGCGTAGAGCGGTTGGCGGGCGGTGTTGGCCTCGTCCCAATAAGTTTGGCCTTGGGCTGCAATGTCGGCACCGATGGTAAGCGAGCGTTCCGCCTTGCGGCCGAGCGGAAAGGTAAAGTCGGCGCGGGCGCTGAGCTGGTGGGCCGGCACGTAGGGCACCCGTTTGTCTTCATAGTTGACGGTGGCGCCGTCTGCCGTTGTCTCTGTGTACTCGGTGAAGCGTGCGTCGGTTAGCGAGTAGGTGGCGGCCCAGTTCAGGCGGTTGTCCATTGCGCTGCCGCGCAGGGCTGCTTCCACGCCGAGGCTGCGGCTGCGGCCTGCGTTGACCATCATGCGGCCGAAGCCGTATGTGCCGGCCATCACGGACAGCTGTTGGTTGCGTATCTGCATGCAGTAGGCCGCCAAGTCGGCGTGGACTGTGCCGCCGAAGAGGTTGAGGTGGCAGCCCAGTTCGTAGTTCCAGCTCTCCTCGGGTTTGTAGGCTATGGTGCGGTTTACTCTGTCGTAGTCTTCGGCCGTGTGGGGTATGTCGTAGTTGCCGCCCATCGCCGACTGTGAGTTGGCCGTTAGTTCGGCCTGGAGTATGTCCGAGAACATTTGTATGTTGTATCCTCCGGCGCGGTAGCCTTTGCTTACTACGGCGTAGGCGTTGCTTCCGTCGTGGCCGAGGTCGAGGGACAGGCCTATCTTGGGGAGTAGTTGGGAGAAGCCGTCGTGCGTGCTGTTGTTGAGGGCTGAGTTGAGCGTGTTGGCGGCTTTTGTCCCCATCACGTCCACCGTGACGGCCATAGCGGCGCGCGTGTCATAGTTTATGCTTGTATGGTTGTAGTCGTAGCGCAGGCCGAGCGTAGCGGTGAGGCGTGGGGTAAGGCGCAGGCTTGACTCGTGGTAAACGCCGATGTTGGCTTGCGGCGTACGGAATGCCGCCGGCACTTGCATGCCGACCTCCGTGTTTACTCCGCCGGCCTTTTCTATCGCCGCCGCTGCTGCGGCTTGGGCTGCTTGCGGCGGCATGCCTGCTGCGGTCATGCGGTCGGCCATGGCCTGGAGTATCGCCGAGTACATTGATGATTGTATGGCGGAGGAGATGCGGTCGGTGAAGTCTTCGTCGAAATATACCGGCGCGCTGGTTTTCAGACATTGGTACGAAGCGTACAGGCCCGACGTATGCCGCCATGCTCCGCCCGTTTGGCTTTTAACGGTCAGCTCTTGCGTAACGGCGTTCATAAGCTGGCGTTGGCAGAGGTGCATGTAGTCTTGCGGAAGGTAGTCCTGGTCCATGTCCATGCGGTCGTTCAGGTATTGGTAGCTCGTCTGCGATGTCACGGTTGCCGCTCCGTGGTTGTAGGTAAGACTCAGTCCTGTGTTCAGCATGTTGCGCTTGTATGTGTTCGGGCGGTTGCCTGCGGGGTCGGCTATGTGCCCGTTTCCAGTGTCGAGCCGTCCGTAAGCGAATGCGTCTTGCAGGGTGTATTGGTAGTCGGCGGTCATGTCGGCCGTGAACTTCCTGCCGGGCTTGTACACAATGCGTATGCGCGAGCCTGCTTCGTCGGCTTCGTCGGCGCGACGGCCGGTTGTTGCGTTTCTGAAGAATCCGTCCTGTCCGTTGTAGAATCCGGCGACAGAGAAAGCCAAACGGTCGTTTGCCTTGTGGTAGTGTGCCGCTTCCGTGTTGCGGCCCATGTGCGTACTTGTGCCGAGGCTGATGTCGGTGCCTTGGTATGTCATGGGATTTTTTGAATACAGGCGCACCAGTCCGCCTTCGGTGTTCATTCCGTAGAGCGTGCCTTGCGGGCCGCGTAGGATGTCGACGCGGCTTATTTGGTAGAGGTGCATGTTGTACGAAGTCTTGTTTGCGAGCGGTATGCCGTCGAGGTATATGCCGACGGCGGGGTTGTTGACGCGCGAACCTATACCGCGTACATACGCTGCCGACGTAAGTCGTGAACCGTAAGCCGGCATTGCGAACGACGGCACGTAGGCGCTGAGCGTGTTGAGGCTGCGCAGTCCGCCTGAGCGGGCGAGGTCTTGGCCGGTGAGTATGGTTGAGCTTAGCGGTTGGCGGCGCAGGCGTGCCGTTTCTTTCGGTTGTGCCACTACGACAACTTCGTCGAGATCGAACACGTGCGATGTGTCAGCTATTCCCAGGCTGTTCTTGTCGTTTGGCACGGGGCGTGTGTTAAAGTTTTCGTTTGCGGCGGCTGTTGCCGTCGATGCCGCTACCGTAATGTATAAGAGGATGATTGTATGTCTGATTGTCATTGATTATTCTCGCCTTTTTATTCAACGGCTGCAAAGGTAGTTATAAATATATTCTTGTGCAATCATCATTTATGAGGATTTTTTATCAGCAGACGAGTTACGAGCAGACAAGCAGACGAGTGACGAGCAGACGAGTTACAAGCAGACAAGTTATCAGCAGACAAGCAGACAAGTTATCAGCAGACGAGCAGACAAGTTATCAGCAGACGAGCAGACAAGTGACAAGCAGACAAGTGACAAGCAGGCTGGTTGTTAGTGACAAGGCAAATCTCCTTGTCTGCTCGTCACTTGTCTGCTTGTCTGCTGAAAAATAAATATCGTTTTATTGCGAAATAAAGGTATGCGGCGTAGAGGGGATAGCCTATATAATATAAGGTGGAAAGGCTGAACACTATGTAGTTTACGGCGCATACGCCGGCCAGTCCGCATAAGTATAGGAGGGCTTCGCCAGTAGGAAGGATGCTCTTCACCACGTCGATGCACGCAAGGCCGACAATCAGTATCGCCCATACCGACACTATGAATACGCTCAGCAACGGCGGAAGTGAGAATGGGTTGAGGGTGGGGTGGAAGTAGAAATGTTGCCACATGTCAGGGGCGAACGTCTGTATGCTTGCGTAAAGGGTTGCGCTCGATGCTACGATTAGGGCCAGCGCGGTGGGGTAGAACGAGGCTATGTCGTTGAAGTGTACTATCTTTGCGTTCCGGCGGAAGATGGTGCGCATAAGGTAAGCCACCGATATTATGCTTATCGTGATGAGGAAGATGAGCAGGTGTACGTCTGAGAATGTCGAGATGAATTGTGATATGGGGTCGCTCGGTACGACGTTCGCAAGCAGGGCTGACTCATGAATCCATCCGAACGTGGCTTGGTCGCGCGCCACTTGCACCCATACGGAGTCAATCGAGTCGGTCGGAATTATCCTGATGTCGGCTACGGCGATGTGGTCGTGGCGGTATATAGGTACGGTGTCTATGGCCATGCGGCTGACAATCTCTTCAGGCTGTTGCCTTAAGAGGTTTACCGAGTCGGCCTTTACGACGAAATTGTAATTTACGGAATAGTGGTGGTTGATGGCGAAGTTAACCGAGTCGGCTTGTTTCTGGGTGAGCACGCCTAAGGCTGCCGCCGGCTTTTCGGGGCGGTGGCAGCTTATGGCCGTTAACGCCGCGACGGCCATGAACAGCAATGCGGTTGCCGTCTTGCGTATGTAAACGGATGTTTTCATTCGGCGAATATGTTCATTTGGCACTTATTGCAGTCGAATTGCAGCCTGAAGCGCCTGCCGTCGTCCATGCGCAGGTAAAGCGGTTCGCGCCATGCCGACGGCTTGCCTCCGTGCTTTGCGCAATGGCCGAGGGAGTATCTTATGCAATGGCGGCATTGCATTATCAAGGCTTCTTCCGGCTGCTTCAGCTCAAAGGCGGGTTGGGGCGCATCCGTCTGCTCTTTTTCGTAAAACCTGCGGGCAAGCTTGTTGGCGATGTTGTACTGGTAGGAGAACTGCTCGGGGTAACGCGGCGGATTCTGACTGCTTTGGCCTACGTCGTGCCGCCGGCTGCGTGGAAGCTGGCTGCGCAACTCGCCGACAAGCTTGTCGGCGGCCGTGCGGCGTAGTTCGGCCAGGGTGCTTGACGGTATGAAGAAGTTGAACGATTCCGGCTCAAACTTTATTCCGGCGCATTCAAAGGGCGTCGTGCCGAGTTTCGACAGTTGCTTTACTATGTTCTCACGTTGTGGCTTTTCCGCCTGTTGCTTTTCCGTCACGGCTTCGGCGCAGGCCGTCGTTCCGTTTTCAGCCTCCATCGAGAGCCTGAAGCCGTAGGCCGTTTCGGCTAACGACATGCTGACGGCGATTTTGCGTTCGGCGCTTTTGCGCGAGAGGATTTTCTCGAAAGCCTGGTCGCTGTTGCGGTAAAGCTCCATGCCGCGGCGCAGCGACTGCGGCATTTTGAGAGGGAAAATCTTGTTGCCGTCAACGCGGTTGACCCTGAAGCCGGCCAGTACGCCGTCGCCGTCGACGAAGCACAGGCCGTCGCCGTTGGCGAACGAGGCCGTCCCTGCTACGGTGAACCATCCCTGCCGTATTTCCTTGACATGCCCAACGTGCTCGCCCGTGGCTTTCGGCGTGATGAACGACGCAATGCCGCCGCGCCGGCCGTCGGCGAAATAGGATGTGAAACCACGGTTGAACGTCTTGTCAAGCCGTGGCGTGAACGTATATGCGCATTTGCCGAGCGAGGCGCGGCGGTAGCGTGAGGGGTTGCGTGATATTATCTCGTCGAGCTTGCGGCTGTAAGCGGCCGTGACGTTCTTTACGTAGGCAACGTCTTTAAGTCTTCCTTCTATCTTGAACGATGTTACTCCGGCCTCGGCCAGTTGCTCAAGGTAGTCTATGCGGCACATGTCCTTAAGCGACAGCAGGTGGCGGCCGCTGACGACGACGCGCCCCCCGGCGTCCTCAAGATTGAACTTCAGGCGGCAGAACTGGGCGCATTCGCCGCGGTTTGCGCTGCGGCGGAAACAGTATTGCGACGCGTAGCACAGGCCCGAATAGCTTACGCACAACGCCCCGTGGACGAAGGCTTCAAGCTCTACGCCGGGCACTTCCTCGTGGATGCGCCTTATTTCGTCAATTGAAAGCTCGCGCGCGAGCACCACGCGGCTGAATCCCTTCGACGCGAGCCAAGCCGTCTTGCCCGCCGTGCGGTTGTCGGTCTGCGTGCTGGCGTGAAGCTCTATCGGCGGCAGGCTCATTTGCAGCACGCCCATGTCCTGCACGAGTATGGCGTCAGCTCCCGCCGCGTAGAGGCGGTTTATCAGGCGTTCCGTCTCGGCAGTCTCGTTGTCGTAGATTATCGTGTTAACCGTTACGTAGACCCTCGCCCCGAATACATGGGCGTAAGCGCACAGCTCGGCGATGTCGTCTACGGGGTTGCCGGCCGCGGCGCGCGCGCCGAAACTTTCGGCTCCTATGTACACGGCGTCGGCCCCGTGGTCGATGGCTGCCTTGCCGCATTCCAAGTTTCTTGCCGGGGCGAGCAGCTCGAGCGCGGTCTTATCCGATTTGGTCGATGTCATAAGGCGTTTCTTGGTAAACGTAGTAGTTAATCCAGTTGTTGAAGAACAGGTTGGCGTGGGCGCGCCATGTAACGACGGGGCCCAGCTCGGGCTTGTCGTCCTTGTAATAGTTTACGGGCAGGTCGACGTCGTCGCGCTTGCCGGCGTCGCGCCGGTATTCCTTGTCGAGCGTGTCGGGCGCATATTCCATGTGCCCGGTTATGAAGAACTCGCGGCCGCCGCGCGCCATTATTATGCTTGCGCCGCTCTCGGCCGACTCGGCCACGAGGTCGAGGTCGGCGTTGGCTGTGATGTCGTCGCGCCTTACCTCGGTGTGGCGGCTGTGGGGCATGTAGAAATAATCGTCGAAGCCGCGGAATATGGGCGACAAGGGCTTTGTGACATGCTGCTTGAATATGCCGAACATCTTTTTCGGCAGCTTGTGCTTCCTTATGCCGTAGTGGTAATACAGGCCGGCCTGGGCGGCCCAGCAAATGTAGAGCGTACTAGTGACGTGGCTGCGCGCCCAACTGAAAATGCGCGTAACCTCGTCCCAATAGTTTACGTCCTCGTATTCGAGCAGTTCCACGGGCGCGCCCGTTATTATCATGCCGTCGAATTTCATCGGTTCAAGTTCGTCGAAGTCCTTGTAGAACATCATCATGTGCTCTATCGGGGTGTTCTTCGGCGTGTGGCTCTTAAGCTTCATAAACGTCACGTCCATTTGCAGCGGCGTGTTCGACAGCAGACGTATCAGGTCGGTCTCGGTCGTTATCTTCAGCGGCATCAGGTTGAGTATCACTATTCTCAGCGGCCTGATGTCTTGCGAGTGCGCCCTCGACGTGTCCATCACGAAGATGTTCTCGCGTTTCAGGGCGTCAATGGCCGGCAGCCGGTCGGGTATTCTTAATGGCATGTTTGCTTCTCCTTTGTTTTTACGAATGCAAACTTACATAAAAATTATCGTTTTCGTGCCGTCGGCTTAAGGGAATGTTGCTTTTGGCGGCAAAAAGACAGTTAAACCGCCGTATTTTCAGCTTTTCCATTCTTTAAGGGCTTCATCCACGCCTTTTATCAGCATCGGCAGTTCGGGCAGGAGCAGCGCCACGGTGTTCACGCGGTGCCGCCCTCCGCCGTACTCCTTGTCCTGCGTCATCGTCAGGAGGCTTCCGCCGTCTTGCGCTGTCACGGCGAACGATACTTCGCCGCTGAGCGATTCGACCGACAGGCCTTGCGGTATAGGTTCGCCCTTGCCGCTCTTTTCGGCGATAGTGGTTATTGCGGAGAGGAAGGCCGACAGCTCCTTGCGGTCGAAGAACATCTTCTGCCGTGGATATTCGTCGCCGCCAGCCTGCACGCTGTGCGTTATCTTGAAGTAAGTTTCGGCGCCGCTGTCGTTGAAGTCGAGGAATATATGGCCATGTTTCAGCCTTATACGCCTGTTCCATTCCCCGAGCCGCGCCGGCTTCGCCTGCTGTACGGCTTGCGCCGGTTTCTGCTCTTCACGGCGTTCTAGCCACGGTTGGCCGTTTTCAAGGTATTCCACGTTGTCGAATCCGGCGAGCGCCCGTTCCAGCTTGCCTCCTTTCGTATAATATCCGATTACGATTTTGGCGGCGAGCGAGAACATCAGTATGTTGCGGTCGAAGGCCGACCGCGCCGTCACGTTGTGCACGCTTTGGTCGCAGTGTGTTATTATGAGCAGCCTGCCTTCGGCCAGGGCGTTTTCCACGTCGCCGTTCCAGCCGTCGTGCATGGCCTCGGCCAATACGAGTATCGTCGGTATCTTGCGTTGCAGCAATACGCTGAATACGGCTTGCTCCATCGGCGACTGGTTGCCGCACATTATGCAGTCGCGCTCGGCCGAGAGTCCGAGCAGCCATTTGCCTACGAGGTATTCAAGTTTGCCCGGTGTCTTTCTTGAGCATGCGAACGCCGTCTTGCGGCGTTGCATCAGTGCTTCGTTGCCTTTCGTGCTTATGATTTTCATGGACGGTTTGGTTGGTTTGAATGATAATGATGTACAAAGGTATGAAAAATTTAATAATAATGGGTGGACAATTAAGAAAAAAAGGCATTTTTGGCCGACATCGGCCTTCATTGTGAAAGACCGTTTTTTGCCCTCTAAAACGTGGCCTTTTGCACTGTGAAACACGGTGTTTTAGAAAGCGAAAAACGGCCTTTTAGGGAGCGGAAAACGGCCTTTTGCAAAACGTGCAATGTTTTTTATCCGGTCCTTTAACCCAAATCGGTCATTAAACTCCGGTTTGGTTGTGCGTTAATGTCGTGTAGGTTGCTTGCTCTTGATCATCTTAGAATCTGCTCTTCTGTCCTTCGCCTGCTCCCGTTCCCTTGTATTTGCTGCGTGCCACGTTGAATTTGTAGCGCACCGTCAGCGTACCCTTGCGCAGCGCGGGGGCGGTGAACGTGGCTTCGCGCATTTGTCCTGAATATATTACAAAGTCGGTTTTCCTCGACTTGAACACGTCGTCGACGTACAGTTGCAGGCTCAGGCGGTCGTCGAGGAACGATTTGTACAGCGACAAGTCGGTCGTGAACGACGGCTTGCGGCCGTACATGTTTTCGTCGGCTCCGGTGCTGCTGTAATCCATCTTGACCGATATTTGGCAGATTTTCGTGTCAATGGTGTTGTTGAGGCGCACGGTGGCGACGGGGTTGCCCAAGGGGTTGTGGCCGTGTACGGCCATCTTGAACCATTGCTTCTGTACGCCGATCATCAGCGACGGGTGCCAGATGCCGACCGTGGGGCGCAGGTTGAGCGAGGCGTATGCCTTGTCGTACGCTTCGCCGTTGACGTTGCGGAACAGCGCCACGGCCGGGTCGCCGTTGTACGGTTCGCTTTGTTCGAGTATCGGGTCCATGATGTGCGAGTAGCCTGCGCTTAGCATCAGCCACTTGTACGAGGCGGCGAAGTTCACGTTGTGGCTTTTCGACGGCAGCAGGAATGGGTTGCCGCCCTCGTAGGTATAGCGGTTGTCGTAATTTATGCTGCTGCTCAACTGGCCGTACGACGGACGGCGTATGTCGGCCGAATAGCCGAGTTGCAGGCCCAGCCGGCCGAACATGGCCGATAGGGCGAGCGAGGGGAACAGGTTGGCGTAAGCCTTGCTCTGCCCGGCAACGTAGCGGCCGTCCTCGTAATAGTCGAAGTTTATGTTCTCGTAGCGTAGTCCGGCTTGTAGGCTGACCGGGCCTATCTGCCGCTCGTACTCGACGAAGGCCGACGCCATGCCTTCCTCCGTGCGGCTGTCGTTGTCGTCGATTATCCCTTTTGGCAGTACGCTGTAGAGCGTCTTGCGCTCCGAATGCGAGTATTCGCCGCCTATTGACAGGTTGCCGCCGAAGAGCGGGGCCGTCAGCACGAGCTTCGACGCGACGAGCGAGCTGCGGTCGTCGGTCTTGGTGTCAACGTCGTTGTGCTCGGTGGATTGTCCGGTCTCGGTGTAGCTTTCCATCGTGCTCATTGTCTTTTCCACGTCGCCGTATATCCAGTCCGTGTTGAAGTCGACGGCCCAACGGCCTATCTTTCCTACGTAGTACACGTTGCCCTGCACGTTGGTCGACGGCACTCCGGCCGTGTAGTCGCTCCTAAGCTCTTCAACGGGCGCGCCGCCCTGCGTGAGCACCGAATAGAGCCAGCCCGAAGCCTTGTTCCACGGAGAGCGGTTGTACTTCACGCTTGCGCCCACCGAATGCCGTCGGCCGAACATGTAGCTTACGGCCAACCGCGCGTAATAATCTTCACGCTTATATACTTGGTCGATGCTGCTCTCCTGGTGCCAAGTGTCGTCAAGGTGTGTGGTCTGCGAGTTCTCCTTGGGGTCGGGAGTGGCCCTTTTGCGTGCGCGGAGCGTCAGGCCGATGTCGAGTCCGCCCGTGCGGTAGTTCATGTTGAGGTTGTCGTGCCCTACGAGGTAGCCGTAATCGTTAAGTTCGGCCACCAGCCTGTTGTCAAGTCCGAGCCCCTCGCCTACGGCCTTTTTCGTCGTTATCCGGATAACCGACGTAACGTCGGCTCCGTAGCGTGCGCCGGGGTTGCTGATGACCTCCACCTCCTTTATGTTGTCTGAACTGAGGCGGTCGAGCTCGGTGTCGTCTAAAACCTTGCGGCCGTTGACGTAAACCTCAGGCGTTCCACGTCCGAACACTTCTATCCGGCCGTCCCTTGCCGATACGTTGGGTATCCGGTCGAGCAGCCTGTTCATGTCACCGGCGTGCTCGAGTATGGTTCCGCTTACGCTTGTAACCATCGCTTCTCCTTTCAGGCGCGTCTTAGGCAGGTTGCTCTTCACCACGACCTCGCCAAGCATCTGCGTTTCGGGTTCGAGCACTATTGTGCCGATGTCGCCTGCGGCGTCGGCGTATACGGTTTTGTATCCTACCGAAGAGAAGCGCAGCAGCCGGCCGCGGCCTCCGGCATCGAACTTAAACGAGCCGTCGTCGCCAGTCATTACGCCGGAGACGAAGGCTGAGTCGGGCAGCGAGAGAGCCACCACGTTTGAGTATGCTAAAGGTCGCCCGTCGCCGTCGACCACCCGCCCCGCCACGGTTTGGGCGGCCGACAGCAAGGAGGCAGACATGCATCCGGAAAGTGTTAAAATTCTGATCGTATTGTTCATCTTGTCTGATTATGTTGTTAGATTACACCCTTATAAACGTTTGGTGTCATGGATTTGTTGCACACAGTCTGTTTTTTTTGTTTTGGAAATATGTTTTTGCGTTTGTAAACACGTTGTCCTGCGTTAAAGGTTCCTTTTTGCGTTATGGGCAGGTCGGCATTGGAGTGCCTGCGAGCGATGAAACGTTAATTTTTAAGAATTAAAGGTAAATAATAACGAAAACGGCATGATTATCGGCTTCTTGGCGTTATCTTTGTGAAGTATTGTAATTAAGGAGTGGAACAGGCGGAACAAAAAGTTTCTTGTATGTTTTACGGTGTGAAACTTATAAACTGAAAGATATATGGCAGCAGGAAAATGGATAGGCGGCATACTCGGCTTCATGTCGGGTGGGGCGCTCGGCGCGTTGGCCGGAGTGGCCTTGGGCGCATTGTTTGATTACGGACTGAAGGCCGTCAATAAGGACGGCGAAAGCCGCGGAAACGGTTTCGTCGACGATGGCGACGCTTGGGCGCAGGCCCAAAGGCGGCAGTATTACGAGGGGCAGCGCAACAGTTTCTTGTTCTCCCTCCTTGTGTTGGCATCTTATATAATAAAGGCCGACGGCAAGGTGATGCATTCGGAGATGGAGTTCGTGCGCCGTTTCCTTCGCATGAACTTCGGCGAAGCCGCCGTAGAGCAAGGTAATAAGATTCTGTTGAAACTTTTTGACGAGCAGAAGCGTATGAATGCCGGCAATCCTTACGCCTTCCGCGACGTCATCCAAAAGAGTTGCGCGCAGATAGCCGCCAATATGGACTACTCGCAGCGGTTGCAGCTGTTGAACTTCCTTGTTATGATAGCGCAGGCCGACGGCAGCGTGCCGCGTGGCGAAGTTGACGCGCTTAAGGAAGTGGCGCGCTGCATGGGACTGCCTGACAGTGAGGTCGACTCGATGCTGAAGCTCAGCGGAGGAACGCTTGATGACGCTTACGCCGTGCTCGGCGTATCGCCCGATGCTACCGACGACGAGGTGCGCCGGGCTTACCGCGCGCTTGCCTTGAAGCACCATCCCGACCGCGTTGCCGCCCTCGGCGATGACATCCGCCGTGCGGCAGAGAAGAAGTTTCAGGAAATCAACGAGGCTAAGGAGCGCATCTACAAAGCCCGGGGAATGTAGTTTTGCGGTTGTGAGGTCTTACGGTTATGAGCTTAAAATTATTATATGTTGAGCCAATATTCACAACCGTAAAACCTCATAACCGTAAGACCTCACAACCGCAAGACCTCACAACCCCAAACTATCATGACAGCTCTTTTTTCAGGAACATCGGCGTGAAGCCTTTGTCGCTCATGGCCACTTCCTCGGGCGTGCCGGTAGATAGCACCATGCCTCCGCCTCGTCCGCCTTCGGGACCCATGTCGATTATGTGGTCGGCTAATTTTATTACGTCGAGGTTGTGTTCTATTATCACTACCGTGTTACCCTTGTCGACGAGTTTCTGCAGTACGTTCATCAGTATCCGTATGTCCTCGAAGTGCAGTCCTGTTGTAGGTTCGTCGAGGATGTACATCGTCTTGCCCGTGTCGCGCTTGCTCAGTTCCGTGGCGAGTTTCACTCGTTGGCTCTCACCGCCCGACAGCGTTGTCGACGGTTGTCCGAGCTTGATGTATCCGAGGCCCACGTCCTGTATCGTCTTTATTTTCCGCAGTATGTCGGGCACGTTCCCGAAGAACTCCACGGCTTGGTTGATTGTCATGTCGAGCACGTCGGCGATGCTCTTTCCCTTGTACCTTACTTCGAGCGTCTCGCGGTTGTAGCGTTTGCCGTGGCACACCTCGCACGGCACCATGATGTCGGGCAGGAAACGCATTTCTATCGTCTTGTAGCCGTTGCCGCCGCAGGCCTCGCAGCGTCCGCCTTTCACGTTGAACGAGAAGCGCCCGGGCTTGTATCCGCGTATCTTGGCTTCGGGCAGGTTGACGTAGAGCGAGCGTATGTCGCTGAACACCCCCGTGTAAGTGGCCGGGTTGGAGCGCGGCGTGCGCCCCAAGGGGCTTTGGTCGACGTTCACCACTTTGTCGATATGCTCCAGGCCCTCGACCGAGTCGTAAGGCATGGGCTTTTTCAGCGAGCGGTAGAAGTGTTGGCTCAGTATCGGTTGCAGCGTCTCGTTTACGAGCGTCGACTTTCCCGAGCCGCTCACGCCTGTTACGACGATGAGCTTGCCGAGGGGAAACTCAACGTCGACGTGCTTCAGGTTGTTGCCCGCCGCGCCGTGTATCACGATGCTCTTGCCGTTGCCCATGCGCCGCTCCGCCGGCACTTCTATCTTCATTTCCCCGTTAAGGTATTGGCTTGTTATCGTATGTTGCTTAAGCATTTCGGCCGGCGTGCCCTGGAACACCACTTCGCCGCCCTTGCGCCCGGCCTTGGGCCCTATGTCGACTATGTAGTCGGCGTTGAGCATCATGTCCTTGTCGTGCTCCACCACGATTACGGTGTTGCCGAGGTCGCGCAGCTCCTTCAGCGATTTTATCAGTCGGTCGTTGTCGCGTTGGTGCAGGCCTATGCTCGGCTCGTCGAGGATGTAGAGCACGTTTACGAGTTGCGAGCCTATCTGCGTGGCGAGCCTTATGCGTTGGCTCTCGCCGCCCGACAGCGTGGCCGACTGGCGGTTGAGTGAAAGATAGTTGAGGCCTACTTCCAGCATGAAGTCGATGCGTGTGACGATTTCCTTTATTATCTCGTCGGCTATGCGCCGTTGCCTGTCGGTCATGTGCAGTTGTGCCTGCTTGAGCCATTCCTTCAGTTCGGCGATGTCCATATCGGCTACTTCGGATATGTTCTTGTCCCATATCCGGTATGAAAGCGACTCGCGGTTGAGCCTTTGCCCCTTGCATTCGGGGCATTGGCATACCGACAGGAACTGGTCGGCCCATTTCTGTCCCCCGGCGCTGTCGTCGTTCTCTATGACGTTTTGCAGGTATTTCACTACGCCGTCAAACTCTACGAAGTAGTCGCTCGACGTATGGACAAGCTCCTTCCTTATGCGCACGTTTTCCATCGAGCCGTAGAGAATCTCGTTCATCGCGTCCTCGGGAATGTCCTTCACCGCAGTGTTCAGCGTGCATCCGTATTTTTCGAGTAAGGCGTCGATTTGCCAGAATATCATCTGGTTTTTGTATTTTCCCAAAGGCGCAATGGCTCCTTGGCGTATCGACAGCGCCGTGTCGGGTATCACCTTGTTAAGGTCTATCTGGTTGACGTAGCCGAGCCCCTTGCACCGCGGGCACGCCCCTTCGGGCGAGTTGAACGAGAACTTGTTTGGGGCAGGGTCGCCGTATGATATACCCGTAGTCGGGCACATCAGCCTTTTGCTGTAATATTTGGCTTCGCCCGAGTCCTTTTCCATTATCATCAGCAGGCCGTCGCCCTGCTTCATGGCCGCGGCGACACTTTTCTTAAGCCGTTCGTCGTCCTTGTCCTGCACGACGAGCTTGTCGACCACCACCTCGATGTTGTGGTTCTTATACCTGTCCACCTTCATGCCCCGCGTGATTTCCTTTACCTCCTCGTCCACCCTTATATACAGGTATCCTTTACGGCGCATGCTCTCGAATAGTTCGCGGTAGTGTCCTTTTCGGTTGCGCACTAACGGCGCAAGTATGAATATCGGTTTCCCTCCGTAGCGTTCGTGTATCATGCCGAGCACGTCCTCTTCGGTATATTTCACCATGGCTTCGCCCGTAGCGTAGCTGTAGGCTATGCCCGCCCTGGCGTAGAGCAGTCGCAGGTAGTCGTATATCTCGGTGGTTGTCCCCACGGTCGAGCGCGGGTTCTTGTTCGTCGTTTTCTGTTCGATGCTTATCACCGGGCTTAGTCCGGTTATCTTGTCGACGTCGGGGCGCTCCATGCCGCCGAGGAAGTTGCGCGCGTAAGCCGAGAAAGTCTCGATATAGCGGCGTTGCCCCTCGGCGTATATGGTGTCGAAGGCGAGCGACGACTTGCCCGAGCCGCTCAGTCCGGTTACGACGGTCAGGCTGCCGCGCGGTATTTCAACGTCGATGTTCTTTAGGTTGTGGACGCGTGCGCCCCATACGTTTATCTTTTCTTCAGGCATTTTCCTAATCGGTAGTTAAATATAAAGTAGTTGGCCGGGGCGGTTCTTATGGTATTTCCGTCCCAGTGCTTTCAGTGTATCCCCTCAACAGGTTTACGTCGCGCCTTATGTTGTATTCCCTGCCGTCGGCTCCGCGTGCTTTCACCAGTACGAAGTAAACGCCTTGGGCTACGTCCTTGCCCTTGTACGTGCCGTCCCATCCGCCGGCCGGGTCGTCCCATTCATACAGTTTCTTGCCCCAGCGGTTGAAGATGTAGGCGTGGAACTCCACTATCGACTGGTAGTTGGTCTTCGCCTGGTAGATGTCATTTATCCCGTCGCCGTTCGGCGAGAATGCGTTGGGCATTTCCAGCCGGCTCTCGCTTATGTTTACGGTCAGCGGGCCGCGGTCGGCCCAATAATCTTGGGTGTAGGCTATCGTGTCGTTGCCGTTGACGAACGTGGCGTAGAGCACTATGCTGTGCGTGCCTGCGTCGGTGAAGGTGAACTCGGTGTCCTGTTCGTAGCGTATCAGGTAAGGTTCGGTCTCGGTGTTGAGCGTGAACCGCCATTCATAGCTGGCCGTGTAGTTGCCGGTGTTTTCGGGATTGGCTTCAAAACGGCCTAATAGCGGCGCGTTTCCCGAGTAGCTGTCGCTTTCCTCTTCGCCGTCGTCGGTGGTGTAGGTGGCTGTTGGGTTTATCGTCGGCATTTCGTCGTAAGATTGCGCCGTGGCTTCCGCCGCCGCAAGTGTGAGCATCGCGGCGAGCGTAAGCATAAGGGATATTCTTTTCATTTCAGGTTGTACGGTTATGGGGTTGTACGGTTATGGGGTTGTACGGTTGTCGGGTTATGCGGTTATTTGTGTTATGGGCTTTACTTCTGTATGGCTGTTCCCGCGAAGATAGCGCAACCCGGGAGCGGAACCGCCAGGCTCGCCTGGGCGTTGTGCCCGAGGTTCGGCTTATCTCGCGGCAAAGATAATGCAAACCGAGCGAAGTGCAAAATAAATTCATTTGTTTTTTCCGAGGCAGGCTTGTCTTACCTTTAAAATAATGCAAACCCCGCGTAATGCAAAACAAATCGAGGCGGCGGGTATTTGTTTTTTGAGGTTGTGTTATTGTCGGCTCCTTTGGGAAAAATTCTTGCATGCAGTATGTAATCTCATGGATTTTGTGTACATTTGCAGGCGTTAACATGAAAACGGAAATGACATGAGACATTTATCAAGATTCGTTCTTGCGTTGGCTTTAGCCATGGTGTGGGCTGCGGCAGCGGCCCAGACGGGCAACTGGCGTGAGATGCACAAGGTGGAGAGCAAGGAGACCATATACGGTATAGCGCGCGAATACGGACTGACCGTAGATGAGCTGGTCAAGGCAAACCCCGACATGGGCGTACCGGGATACACCTTAAAGAAGGGCGACTACATATTCATCCCTTATCCGTCGGGGCAGGCCGCCCAACAGACCGCCGCCGACGTGCCGGCCGCCGGGGCGCTGCGCGTGGGCGTAGTGCTGCCGCTGCACAATGTCGACGGCGACGGCCGCCGCATGGTGGAGTATTACCGCGGTTTGCTCATGGCGTGCGAGGACTTGAAGAAAGAAGGCCGCTCGATAGCCGTCAGCGCATGGAACGTGCCCGCCGACGCCGACATTTACCGCACGCTCGTCAAGGACGGCATGGCTGAGTGCGACGTCATCTTCGGCCCGCTCTATTCCAAGCAGGTTAAGCCGCTGTCGTATTTCGTCAAGGACCATGGCATAAAGCTCGTCATTCCTTTCTCGATAACGGGCGACGACGTTGACTCTAACCCGAACATATTCCAGGTGTACCAGTCGCCCGAGGCTTTTTACGGCATGGTGGCCAACCATTTCGCCTACCGCTTCAAGGACTACAACGTAGTGGTGATAGACTGCAACGACCGTTCGAGCGACAAGGGCGTGTTCACCTTCCGCCTGCGCAGGCTGCTCGAAGACCGCGGCATATCATGCTCAGTGACCAACATCGGTTCAAGCGGCGGCATGTTCGCCAGGGCGTTCAGCGCGGTGAAGCCCAACATGGTAGTGCTCAACACGGGGCGTTCGCCCGAGCTGGGCACCGTGCTCGACATGCTCGACGCCCTTACCGGCGAGCATCCCGAGCTTAAGGTCTCGCTGTTCGGCTATACGGAGTGGCTGATGTACGCCGGGCACGAGCTCGACCGCTTCTGCCGTTACGACACGTACATCCCCTCAACCTTTTATTACAACCCGTATTCGAGCAAGGTCAAGGCGTTCGAGGACCGTTACCGCTCCATGTTCAAGAGCGGCATGATGGACTATCTGCCGCGCTTCGCCATGACGGGCTACGACCACGGCATGTTCTTCTTGCGCGGCATGCTCGACCACGGCAAGGACTTCGACGGGGCGGCCGTTGACAAGGACGCCCTGCAGACATACCTCCACTTCGTAAGGCCGAGGCAGGGCGGAGGCTACCGCAACGAGAACCTGCTCTTCGTACATTACAACCGCGACAAGTCAATCTCGATAATCAATTTCTAACATGTGGCGGCAGATGCGTAAGTATATCTTCATGTTGGCCGTGGCCGTGGCCGCGCCGGCCGCGGCGCAGATAGGCGAATACCGCAACGACCTCAGCATAGGCGTAAACGGCGGCTACGTCCTGAGCACCGTCGGCTTCACGCCGAAGGTCAACCAGACATTCCACGGCGGCATGGCGGGCGGACTGTCGTTCCGCTATGTCTGCGAGAAATATTTCTCGACGGTGTGCGCCGTACAGGCCGAGGTCAACTACGCCCAAGTGGGTTGGAAGGAAAACATCCTCGACATTAACGACGCTCCGGTTATTAATCCCGTTACCGGCGTGGCCGAGGAATACAGCCGCACGCTGAACTACATACAGGTGCCCATGTTCGCCCACCTCGGGTGGGGGCGCGAACAGAAGGGTTTCCAATTCTTCTTCCAGGCAGGGCCGCAGGTGGGCTTCTGCATCGGAGAGTCGACCAAGACCAACTTCAATGTCGACGACGCCAACCTGGCCGACCGCGTCAACCACACATTGGCGCAAGACACCATGGCCGTGGAGAACAAGTTCGACTACGGCATCGCCGCAGGACTCGGCATCGAGTACTCCCACCCTAAGATAGGCCATCTGCAGCTCGAGGCCCGTTATTACTACGGCCTCGGCAACATCTACGGCGACTCGAAGAAAGACTACTTCGGCAAGTCCAACATCAACAACATTGTGGTAAAGCTGACTTACCTTTTCGACGTGGTAAGGACGAAGAAGAGGGAAAGGTAAGGCCGGCGGTGGCGGACGTACGGGGATAAGGAAGTGAGCGCCGTAGCGTAAAAGGATGCCGCTTTTACCTTCACAATGTCACAATACGTTTTAAGTCTTTAAGCGTCAGCGGGTTACGCTGTGACGGCAAGCCCCATGGCATTGTCACCACTGTCACGCTTGTGACGGTGTGACAATGCGCCGTATGTTGATGTCACAGTATAACAGCCTGTCCGCCAGTTTGTTATGCCGTGCCGTGACATTGTGACATTAAACCATAACCGGTCATTAGAACGTATATGCCTGAACTTGTCCGTATCATTTATTTCCCGGCCGGCGTTATATGTTAATTATGAATATCCGCAATCACCTAAATACACCTAATCCCACATCCATTACTTAAAGGGAAGTGAAAACATTAGGTTGATTGCGGATATTCAATATGTTAATGTGGAGTGGACTGCTTGCCTTTTCGCGGGCTTATGAAACGCATTACGATATGCGGTAAAACGCAACGTTAAAGGCGGTCTTTCGCGCAGCGAAAGACCGCCTTTTGTTTACGCCCCGGTCATCTTACCGCCACCTTCGCCATGCTTCCGCCGGCCTTGACTATGTACGCTCCGGCCGCTACGGGTATTTCAGCCCTTTGTCCGTCTACGGTGCCGTTGGCCACGATCCTGCCGTCGGTTGAATAAACCGTGAAGTCCTGCCGCGGCAAGTCCGTCACGACGACAATCATTCCGTCGCCACCCGAAACTTTTACGTTGCCTTCGTGTATTCCCACCGTGCTTATTCCCGTGGGGAAGTCGTCGGTCTCAATGTACGTCCTGAAGTAGTCCCAGCCGTGCGCCTCGCGGTAAAGCCTCATCGAGCCTTTGGGCACGTACACCGGCGTATAGCTCGGCGTGCCGCCGCCGAAAGGCTCCTCCTTGCTCTCGTCGCATGCAGGCGGCACGGGGGCGGCCGAGTAAATGCGCTTCAGCTTGTAAAGGTCGTTGAAGCATCTCGCCCCTATTTCCACCAGCGTTGACGGCAATGCCAGCATCTCTATGGTTTCGCTGAACGAGAATACGCTGTTGCCGAGTTTCGTAAGGCCTTCGGGCAGAATCAGTTCGGTGAATTCGAAATTGCAAGAGTAAAACGCCCCCGTGCCTATCTCTTCAAGCCCCTCGGGGAAGTTGACGTGCGCCAACATCGAGCTGAAGAAGGCGTTCGCCCCGATCCTTTTTATTGTTGAGGGCAGTTGCACCGTCTTGCCTTTCAGTTTTGTGCAAAACATAAAACACTCGTCGGGCACCTCGGTTATTCCTTCGGGAATGGTCAGGATGTCGAAATAAAGGTCGCCGCAACCGTTGAAACAGCCCTCTCCCAATTTGCGCAACGAGTTTGGCAGGTTGATTGTCTCCGATGATGACATGTAGAACACGCTTGCGCCGATTTCCTCGATGCCGTCGGGCAGTATTACCCTGCGTATCCGTTTGTTTATCTTATTGTTCCGGTAAAAGGCGAAGTCGAGTATCTTGTTGTGTTCCACGTCGGCTTTCTCAATGTTGATTACCGCCAGCTTGCCGTCATTGCACGAGTTGCACATCGTTATGAAGTCGTTAGCGTTAACCGGCCCTTCAACTACTAACGAGTCGATGTCGTTGATACGGTCGCCTATCACTTCGGCCAGCGTGCCCGCTTTCGTCGTTTTCGCTACGAAATGGTTTTGCGCCGTCGCCGTGCCTATGCTCATAAAGGCGCTTAACAATGTTGCTGATAAGAATGTTTTCATGATGTAAATGATTTTTTAGTTTATATGTTGTAAGTATGAAAAAGTAACCGTAAAACATTTTTTTAATATTGATGCTATCGCTTAACTTGTTCTTGTGTGTTAATCGTTAGGTGACTTGTCGGCTGAATTATTTGTGCTTTTTTGCAGACACTTACGGCTTGTCGCATTTCGAATACTTTTTCTTACGGTTCCCGCCTGCTTCCGGCGGGTATGCAAAAGGTATCCTTTTATAGCGTAAAAGATGGTTTTTCACGAGACGAAAAGCCGTGTCTTTTAAGCAGAAAAGCCACAATTTGAAACTGTAACCATCGCTATGCCAATCAAAATAATTCAGCCAACGAGGTTAGGTGATTCAATCGTATCACGCCAAATGTCGGATGAGTAAAAATTATTTACAATCCCCTTTAACGTAATAAAAGGTAATACTACGATGATTAATAGAAATTTAACGTTCTTCATAAGCGTGCTTTTTATGATTTGTGTCACAAATATATAGATTCAATTTGGTGGAGACAAGTTTTTTAAGGAAAATGTTTTTGGGGAATGTTTCATGCTTGTTTTTTATAAAGTGCATTATTTCAGGTGTTTATATGTCTCGGGTGCGTGTTATGTATGTAAAAATGAAACAAAATAATAAGCAGTTTATTGTGCCGAGATTAAAAATGAAACAGAAAAGACATTATATGTGTGGAATTTTTTATAACTTTGCAATTAAGAAAAATAATGTGAAAATGTTTGGCAGAAAAAGTCTGATAATTGCTTTAGTCCTTATGGCAGTTGTTTGTCAAAGTTGTCATAATGAGAATGTTATTCGTAAAGAATTGTGCAGTGTGGACACGTTGTTGACGGCTGACAAGGATTCAGTCGCAATGGCACGTCTAAACGGATTGTCTTCAAAAATAACAAATGAAGAAGACCGGGCTTATTTCAATTTGCTGAAAGTGCGTGCGATGTACAAACTTGATATGCCTATAAGTAATGACGTAATTATAGATTCATGTATAAACTATTATAAAAAGGTTACTGATGATAAAATGCTTGCTGAATCTTATTATTATAAAAGTGTGATTAATTATGAACGATGTAGTGTATAAACGAGCATTAGTTGTATTAAAATGGCGGAAAGTCTTGCAGACTTAATGGAGGATGATGTCCTGAAATATAAGATATATGAGAAAATGGCTTTATACAATGGAAATGCCGGAGAACATGAAATTGCTATAAAATACGATAGAAAAGCGTTGAAAATAGCAAATGAAATAAGAAATAACGATTATATAACTTGTGCCTTTTTAGGATTGGCTACATCGTACATGTGGCTTGGGCGATTGGACAGTGCTCGTTTATATATTGGGAAATGTATGGAACACATGGAATATTTAAGGCCGCAAGGATTTGCATACGCATACGACGTAATAGGTGAAGTTTATAAGAATGAAAACAAAAAATACGCGGAAACCTATCTGAAAAAGGCAATAGAATTATATCCTTTGCCATGGACGTATAAGAAGCTTGCCGAATTATACTTGGAAAAAGGCGATGAGGATAAGGCCAACGAAGTGTGGGAAAAGGCTTTGGCCTTTGATGCGGACAAGATAGTTGCAGGCTTTGAAGCGAAGATAAACATTTATGAAGCCATGCGAGAGCAGAAGCGGCAATACGGCAGATACGCCGAGGCCGACAGCATAGCCGGGCTGATAATAACGCTGAAAGACAGCATGAGGGCGCAGCAGGATGGGCTGGCCGTGAGGGACATGCAGATGGAATATGACGAGCAGATGGAGGACGAGGCGGCCGAGGACGTCCGCACGCGGCTGGCGTGGGGGCTGGGCGCGGCCGTCCTGCTCGCGTTGGCGGCTACGGCCGTATACCTGCGCGTCCACCGCCGCGACAGGCGGCTGATAAGCATCGGGGCTGAAAAGACGATGGAATATGAACAGAGGATAACCGCACTGGCCGACGACAAGAAGGAGTCGGAGACAAAACTGCGCAAGGCTGAGACGAAAATGCGCAAGGCGGAGAGGGAGGCGCAGGCGAGGATAACTCGGCAGGCCGAGATAATATCTGCTGGGCGAACCCTAGCGCAAACGCTCGACGGCGGCGGCAGCACCGTACGCTGGAGCAAGGACGACTACCGCAAGGCCATGGAGTTTTACAGGACGGTAGACGGAGGCTTCGTGGCCAGGCTTGAGACTGACTACGATGGACTGTCGCCGCGCAACATGCTGTTCGCCACGCTGCGCCATCTCGGCAAGACGGACGACGATCTGATGAGGGCGCTCGGCGTAAGCGCGTCGGCACTGAGGGTGATGAAAATGAGAATGGAAAAGAAGCGTAAGGACGCATGACCGCCCCTAGGGCCCGGCACCGGCCGCTGCCGGGCGTTGAAACGTCTTGGTTTTATGCCATAAATCATTATTTTTTGTGACAATCCTTCCTGTTTCGGAAAATAATGCTTATTTTTGCGAAAAATCAGGGAAAAGCCACTGACCTTAAAGCGACAAGAACTTTATTATAAGACGAATTACTAACTGGATATAATTATATGGAGAACAAAATGAGCATCGCCGAGCTGACACTGCGAAGCGAGGAAATCAGGAAACGATTGTTGGAGGTGGTCTACAAGGCCAAGGCCGGACACATCGGCGGCGACCTGTCGTCGCTCAACGTGCTGACGGCGCTGTATCTGCGCATAATGAACGTTGACCCGAAGAATCCCAAGATGGACGGGCGCGACCGCTTCGTTATGAGCAAAGGCCACTGCGTTGAGGCGCTTTATTGCGTGCTCGAGGCCAAGGGCTTCATTACGAAAGAGCTGGTGGACACCTACGGCGACTACCTGTCGCCGCTGGCCGGACACCCCACGGTGGAGGTGCCGGGCATCGAGTTCAACAGCGGCGCACTGGGCCACGGCCTGTCGATAGGCGTCGGTTGCGCAATCGCGGCAAAGATGGACGGCAAGGCGTACAGGACATACGTGCTGATGGGCGACGGCGAGCAGGGCGAAGGCTCTATATACGAGGCGGCCATGGCCGGCAGCAACTATGGGCTTGACAACCTCGTTGCCTTCATCGACCGCAACGGCCTGCAGATAAGCGACACGACCGAGAACGTGATGAAGCTCGAGTCTATAGACGAACGCTGGCGCGCCTTCGGCTGGGACGTGCACGACGTCGACGGCAACGACATGGGCGCTATTGTAAACTGCCTGGAGAACATCGACTACTCAAACGGCAAGCCCCACATGGTAGTGCTGCACACTACGAAGGGCTTCCACGTGTCTTACATGGAGAACGTGCTTAAGTGGCACCACGGCGTGCCTACGGCCGAGGAGTACGCGCAGGCCATAGACGAGATAACCAAGAGGATAGAGAGCTTGAAGAATGCTTAATCCATAATGCGCAGCCGGGCCGCGCACGGCGCCGGATACCAGCCATTATGAATTGGATGAAGTTAAACCAATTATTCATTGTGAATTATGAGTTATGAATTGAAAAGTGTTGCTTGCCGCAAGAGTTTTACCGACACGATGTTGGAATTGGGCAAGAAAGACAAAAACATAGTAGCCGTGACTACCGACGCACGCGGTTCGGTCACGTTGACCGATTTCGCCAAGCAGCTGCCGGGGCAGTTCGTTGAGTGCGGCATCGCCGAGCAGGATGCCGTTGGCATAGCCGCCGGCTTGGCATCGTGCGGTAAGAAGGTGTTCGTCTGCGGCCCGGCGTGCTTCTACGTCGCCCGCAGCTTGGAGCAGGTGAAGGTCGACGTGGCTTATTCCGGCCAGCCGGTGAAGATACTCGGCGTCAGCGGCGGCGTGGCTTACGGCGCGCTCGGCGCGACCCACCACAGCCTGCACGACATCGCCGTGCTGCGCACGTTCCCCGGCATGCAGGTAGTATTGCCGTGCGACGCCCGCCAGACGCGCAAGCTCGTAGAGCAGCTCGTCGACTACCCCCATCCCGTTTACGTCCGCGTAGGCCGCAACGCCGTGCCCGACGTGTACGAGAACGACGATTTCGATTACGAGATAGGCAAGTCCGTCCAGTTGCAAGACGGTAACGACCTTACCATAATAGGTACGGGCGAGACTGTTTACCACGCCTTGCAGGCTGGCCGCCGCCTCGCCGCCGAAGGCGTAAGCACCCGTGTTATCGACATGCACACGCTGAAGCCTGCCGATACCGATGCCATAATACGCGCCGCCAAGGAAACCGGACGCATCCTGACCGTAGAGGAGCACAGCATGTTCGGCGGACTGGGCGGCATAGTGGCCGAGACCGTCGCGCAGAACTGCCCCGTGCCGATGCGCATACTCGGCATACCCGACGAGAACGCCGTGCACGGCAAGCCCCTTGAGATATTCCACCATTACAAGCTCGACGCCGACGGTATATACGAGACGGCGAAGGAGATGGTAAAATGATTAAGAATTAAGAGTTAAGAATTAAGAAAAATACTCTCGTTGCAGCAATGCATTTTTTCTTAATTCTTAACTCTTAATTCTTAATCCTTAATTCAAAAACACTCTATGGACTATATAATTTCTATCGACCAAAGCACGTCGGCTACCAAGGCTGTTGTCTTTGACGGGAAGTGCCGCCTTGTGTGCCGCAAAAACGTGGCGCATAAGCAGTATTACCCGAAGCCGGGATGGGTGGAGCACGATGCCGAGGAGATATACCGCAACATGGTGGAAGCCGTAAAGGCGGTCGTCGAGGACACTCGCGGCGACGGAGCCTCGTATTCGCTCGCAATAACCAATCAGAGGGAGACCGTGGTCGTGTGGAACAGGCTTACGGGCAAGCCTGTCTATAACGCCGTGGTGTGGCAATGCCAACGCGGTGAGGACATTTGCAACGACCTGAAACAAAAAGGATATACCGACTTCATACGTGAGCGCAGCGGACTGCTGATTGACCCTTACTTCGCCGCAAGCGGGGCGAAGTGGATTCTCGACAATGTCGACGGCGCGCGCCTGGCCGCCGACCGCGGCGAGCTGATGATGGGCACCATCGACACATGGCTTGTATGGAAGCTTACGGGCGGAAAGGTTTTCGCCACCGACTACACCAACGCTTCGCGCACGTTGCTGTTCAATATTCATACGCTTGATTGGGACGACGACTTGTTGGCGCTTTTCACCATTCCGAGGAGCATGATGGCGAAACCGTTGCCTTGCGACTCTGTGTTTGGCGAGACAACGGTTGAAGGCGTGTTCGCCGAGCCTATAACCATTGCCGGAGTATTGGGCGATTCACATGGAGCGTTGGCCGGACAGATGTGTTTCGAGGCCGGAATGGGCAAGGCCACTTACGGCACCGGTTCGTCCGTAATGGTGAACATCGGCGAGAACGCCATTGCCGCTCCCAAAGGACTTGTTACGTCAGTCGGGTTCGCGGCGCAGGGCAAGGTGTTCTACGCTTTCGAGGGGAACATCCACTGTACCGGGGCTACCATAAAATGGATGGCCGACAACCTGAAGCTTATCGGCGGTCCTGCCGAGATAGAACAGTTTGCAACCTCGGTGCCCGACAACGGCGGCGTTTATCTTGTGCCGGCTTTTGCCGGATTGGGTGCTCCGTGGTGGAATCCCCATGCTAAGGCTGTGATAAGCGGCATGACGCTCGCCACTGAAAAGGGGCATGTCTGCCGTGCGGCCCTTGAGGCGATAGCCTATCAGATAAAAGATCTCGTAGACCTGATGACCAACCACGCCGGTATCGCCCTGAAAGAGCTTCGCGTTGACGGCGGACCGACGAAGAACCATTTCCTCATGCAGTTCCAGGCCGACATGCTCGGGGCGTGCATCAACCGTTCCGACGTAGAAGAGGCTTCGGCCATGGGCGCGATGCTGATGAACGGATTGGCGCGCAAGGTATGGGCTGGTCTTGACGAGGTGGCCGCCTTGCGCACGTCGGACAACCGCATCTTCCCGTCAATGGCCGTGGACGAGCGTGCACGGCTCTATGGCGGATGGCAGAAGGCTGTCGAAATGGTGTTGAATAATTAAAATAATGTTATGAGGTTTTGCGGTTGTCGTGGAACCAATAAAAACGTACGTCCCACAACCGTAAAACCCTATAACCCCATAACCCCATAACCAATAAGACATTATGAAAAAACAAGCACAAGCAGGAAAAGAGACGTTCGGACTTATAATAGGAACGCGGGCGTATTTTAATTCAGAACTTGCCGTAGACGTGCGCAAGACTCTTCTTGAGGAACTTGACAAGGCCGGATACGGCTATGTGATACTTGATGAGCAGGATACTCCCACGGGAGGTTCGATGGAAACGGTTGAAGACGGAAAGAAGTGCGCAAAGCTCTTCCGCGCCAACCGCGACGAGATTGACGGAATCATCGTGTCGTTGCCTAATTTCGGTTTCGAGGTAGGCATCATCAACGCCATAAGCCGCGCCGAGCTGAACGTGCCGGTATTGGTACAGGCCTGTGACGACGAGAACGACAAAGTTGACCTTGACAGCCGTCGCGACGCTTTCTGCGGTAAGATATCCGTGTGCAACAACCTTTATCAGTGCGGCATACCGTTCACTGACACCGCTTACCATACTTATTCGATACACAGCGACTTGCTGATGAAGGATATCAACAAGTTCGCCGCTATTTGCCGCGTTGTGCGTAAGTTGACCCATGCGCGCATCGGCCAGATCGGTACTCGTCCGCTCGGGTTCAACACATGCCGTTACAGCGAGAAGCTGCTTCAGGCAAGCGGAATAACCGTCGTGCCGGTAGACATGAGCGAGATAATCTTCAACGCCCGCAAGATTGACAACGACGCCGCCGAGCTGAAAGCCAAGATGGAAGCCATCAGCCATTACGCCAAGGTGCCCGAGGCTTATCAGGAGAAATTGGCATTGCAGGCCAAGTTCGGTCTTGCCGTCGAGCATTGGATTGAGGAGAACGAGGTCGACGCTACGGCCATACAATGCTGGGACTCGTTGGAGCAGAACTATGGTTGCGCAGCTTGCGTGACTATGAGCATGCTCGGCGAGAAGCTCATACCGTGCGCCTGCGAGACCGACGTGGCCGGTGCCGTGTCGATGTACGCTCTCAGCCTTGCAGCCGGACGGCCGTCGACGCTGCTCGACTGGAACAACAACTTCGCCGAGGACCGCAACAAGTGCGTATGCACCCATTGCGGCAACGCCCCGAAGAGCTTCGTGCAGAACGACCTCAAGCTCGGTCCGCTCGGAGTGCTCGGCCGCACGCTCGGCAAGGTTAACACGTTCGGCGCAGTTTACGGCAAGTGCACCGAAGGCGAGTTCACTTATTTCCGTATCTCGACCGACGACAACCTTGGCTGCATAAAGAGCTATCTCGGCAAGGGCAAGCTGACCAACGACCCGTATGGAATGGACGGTTGCATCGCCGTTACTCAGGTTGACAACCTGCAGCAACTGATGAAGTTCATCTGCAAGAACGGTTTCGAGCACCATGTCGCAATGGTGCGCACGGACGTTGTTGACATTCTTCAGGAAGCCGTCGACAACTATCTCGGTTGGGATCTCTACGTTCACGAGTGATTCTTTTAAATAGACAAACGGTAAAGTGCAGAATCCGTGTGCAAGCATTCTAAACATACGGATTCTGCACTTTTCGTTTTCACGTTATTCTCTGTATCTTAAAAATAAAAAATATTTTCCCAATGTCTCGTTAATTCAGATATTTTGTTTACATTTGCATTCGGAAAAACAACAATTAATTTAAAATATTCTTATTATGTTTGAAGGACAACCAAAAGGTTTGTATGCGTTGGCTCTTGCTAATACGGGCGAACGCTTCGGGTATTACACCATGCTTGCGATTTTCACATTGTTTCTGCAAGCAAAGTTTGGTTTCAGTGCCACTGTCACCTCGAACATCTTCGCGGGTTTCTTGGCTTTGGTCTATTTCCTCCCCGTTGTGGGTGGAATACTGGCCGACAAGTTCGGCTTTGGGAAGATGGTGACATCAGGTATCGTAGTCATGTTCTTAGGGTATATATGCTTGGCTATACCTACAGGTAACAATGCCGTGGGCATAGCAGCTATGATCGGCTCTTTATTCCTGATCGCCCTCGGTACGGGATTGTTCAAGGGCAACTTGCAGGTCATGGTAGGCAACTTGTATGACGATCCGAAGTATGAGGCCAAGCGTGACACTGCATTTTCTATATTTTACATGGCCATTAACATAGGTGCGCTTTTCGCTCCGACGGCAGCAGAGAAGATAACCGATTGGTATATGAAAGGCCACAATTACGTTTACAATGGTGACATCCCGGCACTGGCACACCAATACCTCGACGGTTCGCTGTCGGGTGAAGCTATGTCAAAATTCGTATCGCTTGCCTCGTCGCAAGGCGTGGGAACTGATGCCGCATCGCTTACGAACTTTGCCAACGACTATATTAATGTCTTGTCATCATCTTATCATATGGGATTTGCCGTCGCATGTGTGTCTTTGATTGTTTCAATGTTGATATATGTGCTTGGAAGAAAGACATTTAAGCATGCCGATGTCAATAACAATACAAAGCAGACTTCGGGTGCGGATGAAACAGCCCACGTGCAAGAACTTACACCGGCCGAGACGAAATCGCGCGTTGTTGCGCTTTGTCTCGTGTTCGCCGTTGTAATATTCTTCTGGATGGCTTTCCACCAAAACGGACTTACGCTTACTTTCTTCGCCCGCGACTACACAGCCGCCACCGCCACCGGCTTGACTCGTATTGGTTTCGATGTGTGGAATCTTGTGCTCATAGCTATAATGGTTTATGGCATTTTCGCTATATTCCAGTCGAAAAAGGCCAAGGGTAAGCTGATTTCAATAGTTGTGACATTGGCCGCGTTGGCGTTGATGTGCTATAATTATAGCGGAATGGAAGAAACTATAAGCATACTTCCCCAGAAGTTCCAGCAGTTCAACCCATTCTTCGTTGTGGCATTGACTCCGGTGTCGATGGCTGTTTTCGGTTATCTTGCAAATAGGGGTAAGGAACCTTCCGCCCCACGTAAGATTGGTATTGGTATGTTCATTGCCGCCGTAGGCTTCATGATTATGGTATGGGGCTCTATAGGTTTGCCTGTGCCTGACGATCTCGCATCTACGACAACTGATTACAAAGTTACGCCCAATCTACTTATAAGTACTTATCTCGTGCTTACATTTGCCGAGTTGTTCCTCTCGCCGATGGGCATTTCGTTCGTGTCAAAGGTTGCGCCTCCTAAGTTTAAGGGGCTTATGATGGGAGGTTGGTTTGCAGCAACCGCCGTTGGCAACTATCTTGTTTCCATTATCGGTATGCTGTGGGGTGGTCTGCCATTATGGGTGCTTTGGGGCATACTCGTCGTTCTCTGCGTCATATCTGCAGTATTCATATTCTCGATAATGAAGAGGCTCGAGAAGGTGTGCTGATTTAGTTTAAGGGAAAAGTAAAGAGCGGAGAGTGAAGAATCCAAATGCAAACATTCCATGCATAGGGATGCTTCACTCTTCGCTCAAACCATTCGCTCTTCGCTTAAAATATTTGCTTTTCTTTCATTATTCAATTTCGCTTAAAGACATATATGGATTTTTCACTTTTCACTCTTCGTTCTTCACTTAAACTTTTCACTCTCCGTTTCTCGCTTTTATTTGCAGCCATGTTTGCCGTCCAGTTGTGCCATGCCGTCGACATGCTGCAGATTGAAAAGGAACGTGTGGCAAGGCGCGACTCCATATTGCGGCTCATAACGGGTGCAAAGATTAGCGGGGACAGTCTTTTGTTGACCGACTTCGGCGCAAAGGGCGACGGCGTGAAGGACTGCCTGCCGGCATTCCGCCGTGCCATGCGCGCCGCCGAAAAGCGCGGCGGGGCGCGTATAATCGTGCCCGAAGGAACGTATTACATAAAAGGGCCGATACACTTCGTCAGCAACGTATGCCTTGACTTGCGCCGAGGAGCCACGTTGAAGTTCGCTCCTGAGCCTGAGCTTTATCTTCCAATGGTGAAGACCAGTTGGGAAGGCACGTTCCTTAATAATTACAGTCCGTTTATTTACGGCTACGGCTTGCACGACGTGTCGATAATCGGTGAGGGCGTTATCGATGGCAACGCCTCTACAACATTTTCAACATGGAAGGCTAAGCAGAAGCCTGGACAGGCGCGCAGCCGTGAGATGAACCACGACGGTACGCCGGTGGCGGAGCGTAATTTCGGCGAAGGATGGTGGTTGCGGCCGCAGATGATACAGTTTTACGGATGCAAGAACGTCACTCTTGAGGGCGTGAAGCTGACCAACGCCCCATTCTGGTGCGTACATCTGTTGAAGAGCGAGAACATCGTCTGTCGTGGCTTGCGCTACGATGCAAAGTTGGTGAACAACGACGGCATCGACCCCGAATGTTCGCGCAACATCCTGATAGAAGGCATCGAGTTTGACAACGGCGACGACAACGTGGCCATAAAGGCCGGGCGCGACAACGACGGCTGGGCCGCAGCTGCGCCGTCAGAGAATATCGTCATACGCCGTTGCCGTTTCAAGGGGCTTCACGCCGTGGTGATTGGCAGCGAGATGTCGGCCGGCGTGAGGAACGTGTTCGTAGAGGACTGCACCTACGGCGGCTACTGCAAGCGCGGCATATACATAAAGACCAATCCCGACCGTGGCGGGTTTGTCAGCAACCTGTACGTGAACAACTGCGAGTTCGGCGACGTTGAAGATCTGTTTTACGCTACCAGCATGTATGCCGGCGAAGGCATGGACAACGACAAGTTCACTCGTGTGTCCGACATTTACATCGACGGCCTTACATGCCGTAGCGCCTCTGCCGCCGGACTTGTGCTCCAGGGCACCGAGGCCGAGCCGATACGCCGTGTGGTGTTCAGTAATGTGGAGATCGGCAAGGCCGTTAATGCGGTGAGTTTCGACAACACCGAGGGTGTGGAGCTCCGCAACTGTCACATCGGCGGACGCGCCGGAGTGCCGTCGCAGGCGAAGTGACGCGGCGGTGTCTGTTGTCAGGATAAAGGAATTACGTTTTATCTGAAATTCGGCGTGACGGAATTTGGTCACGCCGAATTTTATATGCGTTCAGTTTTTGTTTTGCGTTTTGTTGTCTTTTACCGTCTGAAAGACGGCAAAACGTATTGTAAAAGGTAACCTTTCATTGTGTAAAAGACGGTGTATGTTGGGGCAGGGGCGTAAGATGCATGAAGCGGCTATGCCGCATCATGCCGCATGAAAAAGAAAAATTGATTATTTGTCAAGAAAAGTTTACTTTTTGATAAAAAATAAGTACATTTGCATTTAGAAAAGTTGACTTGTTATTTTTAAATCAATCGGGTTATATGAAAAAGATATTCTTTGCTGCAATCGCTGCCGCATCTCTGTTCGAGGCTTCGGCGGTCTGTGCAGCCGACGGCACAGGTTTGAAGGCAGTGCCGCAACCCACGTTTACCGAATGGTACGACCTTGAGGTAAACCAAATCAACCGCATGGCTTGCCATGCGTCTTACTTCGCTTATGAGGACGAGGCCGCCGCACGCCGCGGCGACAAGGAGGCTTCGGCCAACTACATGTCGCTCAACGGCAAGTGGAAGTTCAATTGGGTGGAGAATGCCGACCTGAGACCGGACGGATTCCATTCCGTTGACTTCGACGACTCTGCGTGGGGCGAGATGCCCGTGCCCGGAATTTGGGAGCTTAACGGCTACGGCGACCCCGAGTACGTGAACACAGGGTTCGCCTGGCGCGGCCACTTCGAGAATAATCCGCCGCAAGTACCAGTCAAGGACAACCACGTCGGCTCTTACCGCCGCGTCGTAACCCTGCCCGCCGGATGGGAGGGGCGCAGGGTGATAGCCCATTTCGGTTCGGTGACATCCAATATGTATCTATGGGTCAACGGCAGCTTCGTCGGCTATTCTGAGGACAGCAAGATGGCCGCCGAGTTTGACATTACCGAATACGTTAGACCTGGCGACAACCTGATAGCTTTCCAAGTGTTCCGTTGGTGCGACGGTTCTTATTGCGAGGACCAAGACTTCTGGCGGCTCAGCGGAGTGGGGCGCGACTGTTATTTGTACAGCCGCGACAAGGCCGTGGCTCTTGGCGACATCCGCATTACGCCCGACCTTGTGAACAATTATGCCGACGGCCGTCTTACCGTCAAGGCCGATGTTCGAGGCAAGGCTACGGTAAACTTTGTGCTGACCGACGCCGACGGAAACAAGGTCGGCGAAACATCGTCGGACGGCGGACAGGACGTGAATGTCGGTTTCAATTTGACCAACCCCAGGAAATGGACCGCTGAGACGCCTTATTTATATACGCTTACGGCTACGGTGCTTTCGGGTGGGCGTGTGGTCGAGGTTGTTCCGCTTAAGGTAGGCTTCCGCAAGGTGGAGATTAAGGACGGCCTACTGCTCGTCAACGGTAAGCGCATACTTGTAAAAGGAGCCAACCGCCACGAGATGGATCCCGACCTTGGCTATGTTATGACGCGCGAACGTATGCTGGAGGACATAAGGATAATGAAGCGGCTCAACATCAACGCCGTACGCACGTGCCATTATCCCGACGATCCCGAGTGGTACGACCTCTGCGACGAGTATGGAATCTACGTCTGCGCCGAGGCCAACCAGGAGAGCCACGGCTTCGGCTACGGCGACGACGCTGCGGCAAAGAAGCCTATGTTCGCCAAGCAGATAATGGAGCGCAACCAACGCAACGTGGAGACTTTCTTCAACCACCCGAGCATCATAATATGGTCGCTCGGCAACGAGACAGTCGACGGCCCCAACTTCACTGCCGCTTACCAGTGGATTAAGTCGCAGGACAAGAGCCGCCCCGTGCAGTTCGAACAGGCCCGCCACGGAGCCAACACCGACATCTTCTGTCCGATGTACATGCCACAGGACGATTGCGAGGAATACGTCAACGACAAGCGTTACGACAAGCCGCTGATACAGTGCGAGTACGCCCACATGATGGGCAACTCGGGCGGAGGCTTCAAGGAGTATTGGGATTTGGTAAGGAAATACCCCAATTACCAGGGCGGATTCATTTGGGACTTTGTAGACCAAGCCCTCCACGGCACGGATAAGGAGGGGCGTAAAATATACAAGTACGGCGGCGACTACAACGACTACGACCCAAGCGACAACAACTTCAACTGCAATGGGTTGATAAGTCCCGACCGCAGGCTGAACCCCCATGCCTACGAGGCCGCCTATTGGCATCAGAATATCTGGACTTCGCCTGTGGATTTGAATGCCGGACGCATAGAGGTTTACAACGAGTACTCGTTCCGCGACTTGTCCAACTACCGCCTCTTCTGGTCGGTGCTTAGCGACGGAGTGGAGGTGCAGGGCGGCACTGTCGACGACATAGGCGCCGCTCCGGGGCAGTCGGTCGAACTGACGCTGCCCTACGACCTCTCGAAAGTAGGCGGCGAAGACTCTGAAGTGATGCTCGACTTGGAGTATAAGCTGAAGACTGACGAGCCGTTGATGGACGCCGGCCAGACGGTGGCTTACCAACAGTTGCAAATCAAGGAGTACAGTCCTGAGCCGTATGAGGCCACGGACAAGCCCAAGACTAAAATCATAGACAAGAATGGAGCACCCACAATCGTGGTGGGTAACGACGTTTTCACCGTCGAGTTCAACCGCGCCGACGGCTTCATGACCCGTTATGACTATAATGGCAAGCCGCTTCTCGGCGAGGGAGGCTCGTTGAAGCCCAACTTCTGGCGTGCCGTGACCGACAACGACATGGGCGCAGGCATCAACAAGAAGTACGCCGTGTGGCGCAATCCTGAGTTGAAACTTGTTTCGCTCACCGTGGAGAAGGGCAAGAAGGCCGCTGGTTCCAACGGCAAATGTCCTGCCGTCGTCGTGGCGCACTATGACATGCCCGCCGTCAGCGCCGAGCTATGGATGAGCTATGCCATATCCGCCGACGGCCGCATCGAGGTGACCGAGAAGATGAAAGCCGACGGCGGCGCGGACGTTCCCGACATGATGCGCTTCGGCGTAGTAGTCCAGATGCCTTACGGAGTTGACCACAGCGTGTTCTACGGACGCGGTCCGGTTGAGAATTATGTTGACCGCAAGCTGTCGCAAAACGTCGGATTGTATGAACAGACTGTTGATGAACAGTTTTATCCTTACGTGCGTCCGCAGGAAACCGGTTTGAAGAGCGACGTGCGCTGGTGGATCCAGACGGCTGACGGAGGCATGGACGCTCCTAGAATTATGGTCAGCAATGCCGGCCTGTTTCACGCTTCGGCGTTGCATTATGACGTTGCCGCCCTCGACGACGGCGACGAGAAGGAGCAGCGTCACAGTCCGCAAGTGCCGAGGTCGAAGTACACAAATCTCTATATAGATAAGGAACACGCAGGTTTGGGCGGTGTCGACAGCTGGAGCATGAACGGCATAGCCTTGCCCAAGTACCGTGTAGCTTACGGCGATAAGGAGTTCACTTTTGTGTTGTCTCCGATGTGAGCCGTGGAAATCAGGATGTAATCACAGATAGTCATGCGTCTTATGAAGAAAGTATATAGCATGTTCGTGGCGTTAGCCGTGGCCTTGTCGGCTTCGGCAGGCGGCGCGGACAAGGCCCGGGGCTGTGCTGGAGCTAAGAGCGACAGGGAGGTATGGACTTCCGTGTTGTACAAAATGGCCGAGCCTGTGCTTGCCAACATGAGTAAGGGGGAGTTGCAGGAGAACATGCAGCTCGAGCTAAGTCCGACGTGGGACGGACGCAACCGCAAAGTGGCTTATATGGAATGCTTCGGCAGGCTGATGGCGGGGCTTGCGCCGTGGTTGTCATTGCCTGATGACGACACTGCCGAAGGCAGGATGCGTCGGCGGCTTAGGTCGTTGGCGCTGAAGAGTTACGCCAATGCCGTTGATCCGCAAAGTCCCGATTATCTGTTATGGCGCGAGGAAGGGCAGACTTTGGTTGACGCTGCTTACCTTGCCGAAAGCTTCCTCCGCGGGTATGACGCGCTGTGGGTGCCGCTTGATTCGGTCACCAAGCAACGCTACGTTAAGGAGTTCACACAATTACGCCGTGTCGACCCGCCTTATACCAATTGGCTGTTGTTCTCGGCCACGGTGGAGTGTTTTTTGAAGAAAGCTGGCGCGCAGGCCGACGACTACCGCATTGTGTCAGCCTTGCGCAAGGTTGACGAGTGGTATGCGGGCGACGGATGGTATTGTGACGGCCCCGACTTCGCTTTCGACTATTACGGCAGTTACGTCTTGCATCCGATGTATGTTGAATGCCTTGAAGTGTTCACCGACGGTGGTAAGAATAAGATATGGAACGCCCCGGGATGTACTTTCGACGGTGCGCTTAAGCGTATGCAGCGCTTCGGCGTGATACTTGAAAGGCTGATCTCTCCCGAAGGCACTTTTCCGGTTTTCGGCCGCTCAATCACTTACCGTACTGGTACGTTGCAGCCCTTGGCGTTGCTCTCATGGCGCGGGTGGTTGCCCGGTGGGCTGCCGCGCGGACAGGTTAGGGCTGCCATGACCGCCGTGATAAGGCGCATGTTCGGCGACGGGCGCAACTTCAACGAAGGCGGATACCTCACTCTCGGTTTCAACGGCAGCCAGCCTAATATCTCCGACTGGTACACTAACAACGGCAGTCTTTACATGGCTTCATTGGCGTTCCTGCCGTTGGGCTTGCCGGCCGACGATCCGTTCTGGACCGACGAGCCGCAAGACTGGACGTCGAAGAAAGCGTGGGAAGGGGCCGACTTTCCCAAGGATCATGCTTATTATGAATGAATCATCATTAACGTAATGAATGTTTTAAGATACATTTTGCCGCTGATTGCCGCCGTGGCGGCATCTTGTGGGGCTGCAATGGCGGCGGACAGCCTGGACGTAGTGACAAGGTTGGTTGAGGTGGCGCCGGGCTTTAGCCGCACGTCCGTCAACACAGCGGTGTTCCGCAACAATTCCATCGTCACCGCCGGAAACGAGCAATACGTCTCTTTTTATGACCCGGACGGATGGCTTGTGCTTGGCAAGCGCCGCCTTGGCGACGGCGTATGGACTTTGCGCCGTTCGCAGTACAAGGGCGACGTGGCCGACGCACACAATGTGATAAGCATGATGGTTGACGGCGACGGGTATCTTCACGTAGCGTTCAACCACCACAACGTGCCCCTTAACTACTGCCGCAGCGTGGCCCCCGGGTCGTTGGAGCTTGGCAGGCCGGAACCGATGACCGGCGTTGACGAGAACAGTGTGACCTATCCTGAGTTTTACCGTTTGTCCGACGGAGGCTTGCTGTTTGTTTACAGGTCAGGCGAATCGGGGCGCGGCAACCTCGCCATGAACCGCTACGACGTGAAGACGGGACGGTGGAGCCGTGTTCACGACGTGTTGGTCGACGGCGAAGACGAGCGCAGTGCTTATTGGCAGTTGTGCATGGACAAGGCCGGCACCATACATCTTTCATGGGTTTGGCGCGATACGTGGGGCGTAGAGACCAACCACGATTTGTGTTATGCCCGTTCGCGCGACGGCGGACTGACGTGGGAAAAGTCGACTGGAGAGCGTTACACTTTGCCGATAACTTATGCTAATGCCGAATATGCGTGCCGGATACCAATGAATTCGGAATTGATAAACCAGACGGGGATGGCAGCCGACGCTTACGGACGGCCTTATATAGCCACATACTGGCGTGGGGACGGCAACAGTGTGCCGCAGTACCGCATGGTGTGGAACGACGGCAAGGAGTGGCATAGCCGCCAGGTTTCCAGCCGTGTAACACCGTTCTCGCTAAGTGGCGGCGGTACGAAGATGATTCCCATTTCACGTCCCAGGATATTGGTTGACGGCGATAAGGCCATGATTCTCTTCCGTGACGACGAGCGTGGCAACCGCGTGTCAATGTACGTAGTGCCCGTAAACGATGCCGGGCGGCCTGCCGTGGCCGTGGATTTGACCGACTTCCCCGTGGATGCGTGGGAGCCGACGTTTGACACCGAGTTGTGGACTCGTGAGCGTAAGTTGCATATTTTCGTGCAGCGCACCGCCCAAGGCGACGGTGAGCGGCAGGTTGACGTCAAGCCGCAACCAGTGTATGTGTTTGAGGTCGGCGTCGCGAAGTAAGCTGTTGTTTTCTTGATTAAAATCCGGCTGTTTTTGGAGGTAAAACCGTGCGTGTCGTAAAACACGGCATATCGGCTTGCAAAAGACTGTCTTTCGCGCTGCAAAAGGTTATCTTTCGCATGGTGAAAAGCCGTCTTTCGCAAACCGGTGGGATACTGTTTCCATAAAGACAATCTGATAACCTAATGACATATTGTTAAAATGAAAATGTTTAGAAGTTTGTTTGTGGCGGCCGTAGCTTGTGCCGCTGCAGTTCCGTGTCTTGCCGGGAGCGAGGCCGACAGGGTGGTGGAGACCATCCACAAGGTGAACCGACATTGGCAGGAGGCCAACCCCGTGCCTGGAACGGCTTTTTGGCACAACGCCGCTTACCACACCGGTAATATTGAGGCGTGGAAACTTACGGGCGAGAAGGCATACTATGATTATTCGTTGCGTTGGGCCGAGCACAACCTGTGGATGGGAGCGCGCGGCACAGACCGCTCAAAGTGGGTGTATTCATACGGCGAGACCGACGACTATGTGCTGTTCGGCGACTGGCAGGTGTGCTTCCAGACGTATGCCGACCTTTACGTTGCCGACCCTGACCCGCGGAAGATAGCCAGGGCGCGCGAGGTGATGGAGTATGAAATGTCGACCACGGCGGATGATTATTGGTGGTGGGCCGACGGCTTGTACATGGTGATGCCTGTGATGACCAAACTCTATAATATTACAGGCAACGGCCTTTATCTTGACAAACTGTATGAATATTGGACTTACGCCGACAACCTGATGTATGACAAGGAGGCGCGCCTTTATTACCGTGATGCCAAGTATGTCTATCCTGAGCATAAGACGGCAAATGGGAAGAAGGACTTTTGGGCGCGTGGCAATGGTTGGGTGCTTGCGGCATTGGCAAAGGTGTTGCAAGACTTGCCGCATGACAACGCCCGCCGTCAGGATTACGTAGACCGCTTCAAGGCCATGGCCGAGGCCGTCGCGAAGTGCCAGCAGGCCGGAGGGTATTGGACTCGCAGTATGCTCGACCCTGATTTCGCTCCGGGAAACGAGACCAGCGGCACGGCTTTCTTCACGTATGCCTTGTTTTGGGGAATTAACAACGGACTGCTTGACGTCGGCAAATATACTCCCGTTGCGTTAAAGGGATGGAAGTATCTTGCCGGTACTGCGCTTCAGTCTGACGGCTCGGTTGGCTATGTGCAGCCTATCGGCGAGAGGGCGATACCGGGCCAAGTGGTCAGCGAAGGTTCTACGGCCGATTTCGGCGTAGGCGCGTTCCTGCTTGCGGCTTGTGAAGTGGCGCGTTTTTACGGCAAGCAGGCAGGCGTGTGACCGAACGGCGGATAGTCCGTTTGCGGGTGTGCTTGGAATTTTGGCGTGAAGGCTTATTTTACCCCCCCCACGGGCTTTTTTCGCCATTGTCGTTTTTAACTCGTTTGAGATATTCCGATGGCGTCTCGCCGAATTCTTCCTTGAAGCATTTGCGGAAGTACGCGGTGGTGCTCATTCCGACGCGGTAGCCCACTTCCTTTATCGTGAACTTGCCTTCGAGTAGCAGTTTTTCGGCGAACGTCATCCTCAGCCTTCTTATGTATTCGTTGGGCGACAGCCCCGTCAGGAACTTTATTTTACGGTAAAGGGTGCTTGTGCTGATGTTCATGCTTTCGGCCAGTTTGTCTACGTCGATCTTGTCGTTTTGCATGCGTTCCCTTACATGCTCGTCTACACGGTCAAGGAATTCGCGGTCTACCTTGCTCATGGCTTCGCGTAGCATCGAGCTCTTTTCGCGTATGGAGCGGCCGTCGTCGGCGGACGCCGTTTGATAGGCCGTGGCGAGGGTCTTGCGCTGGCGCAGCAGGTTGGCTACGCGGCTGGCTATCAGCGAGCGCACGAATGGCTTTGTGATGAACGAGTCGGCACCCGACTCGTAGCCCTCTTCCTTCGACTCCATCGAGTCTTTCGCCGTGAGCAGTATTATGGGGACGTGGCTTGTACGGATGTCGGCCTTCAGGCGTTTGCACATTTCCGTACCGCTCATGTACGGCATCATTATGTCGGAGATTATTATGTCGGGCGTGTGTAGGTAGGCCGCCTCGAGTCCCTCCCGGCCGTTCTCGGCCGTTACTATCTCAAATTCGTCGCTGAACGAGTCGGCTATGTAGCGGCAGATGTCGCGGTTGTCTTCCACGATCAGCATTATCTTCTTTTGTCCGCCGTATTCTTCCGCCGTATCGCTCTGTTCACTATGCGTGCCGCCTGCCGGTGCGTCGTAGGCTTTGCGGTGGTCGGCCCCGTCGTATGTCTTGTCCGCATCGAGCCTAACCCTGAACGTACTGCCCTGTCCCGGTTTGCTTTCAACGTCGACGGTGCCCTCGTGTAGTTCGACCATGCTTTTCACGAGCGACAGCCCTATGCCGGTGCCCGATGCCTGATGGGGGCCGTGTTCCTGATAGTAGCGGTCGAAGATGTGGGGCAGGGCGTCGGCCGATATGCCGTGGCCTGTGTCGGCCACGGCTATTTCGACGAATCTGCCGGAACCCTTGCCGCCGTCGGTGAGCGAGACGCTGATGACGATGCGTCCGCTCTCGGTGTATTTTACGGCGTTGGATACGAGGTTGTCGACGATTACGGCGATGACTTCGCGGTCGAAGTAAACGTTGATTATCTCCTGCGACGACTTGAATATGATGTCTACGTCGCCGTTCTTGTCGAGCTCGCAGTATTTCGAACACATCTCCCTTATCACCGCTACGATGTTGCCGCGGCCCACGAGCAGGCGGCGGTTGCCTGTCTCCATCTTGCGGAATTCGAGCAGTTTGCCCACAAGGTCGTTCAGCCGCATGGCACTGGCGTGTACCACTTTGATGCTGCCCAGCACGCCGTCGGGCAGCGACTTGTTCTCAAGCAGGTCTTTCAGCGGCCCGATGATGAGCGTAAGCGGGGTGCGTAGCTCGTGGGTGATGTTGGTGTAAAACCTCATGCGCTCGTTGTTGAGACGGGTCTCGTTGTCGTGGTTCTTCTTGTCGGCCTCGTACAGATAGCGCAGGTGGATTGTGTGGTTGTAGAATCGCAGTACTATGTACAGCAGGCACACGGCAATGGCGGTGTAGGCAAGCTTCGCCCACGTGCTGAGCCACCAAGGCGATTCCACCACGACCGTGATTTCGGCCACCTCTTTGCTCCATTGTTGGTTGCGCAGCCTGCAGCGCACTTTCAGGCGGTATTTGCCTGGCGGGAGGTTGTGGAATGTTACGTCGTGCAGCGTCGTCGTAGTCCATTCGGCCTCCACGCCTTCCATCTTGTATGAGAATTCCACCTCGCGGTCCATGGAGAAGTTGTGCGGACTGAATCCTATTGAGAAAGTGTTTTGCATGTAGCTGAGGCTCACTTCCTTGCGTCCGATTATCGAGACGATGCTGTCGCGCTCGTTGTCGGGGTTGTAAACCATGAGCCTTGTTATCACCGGCGGCGGCGATACTTTTGTCTCGAGCACGCTGTCGGGCGAGAAGTAGCACAAGCCGCCGTTTGAGCCGAAGTATATCTTGCCGTCGCTGTCGGTGGCAACGCTCTGCGAAAGGAAATTGCCAATGGGGATGTTGTCGTCGTAGCTCCAGTTTACAAACTTCGCGCCGCCCTTCCGCATGCAGCTTACCCCCTTGTTCGTGCTGACCCAGATGTTCCCGTAGCGGTCTTCGGCTATGGAGCGGATGTGCAGGTTTGCCAGATTGTCGCCGTGCCCGTATACGATGTATTTGCCGCCTCCGTCGGCAGCGAAGCCTACCAGTCCTTCGGCCGTGCACGCCCACATGCGTCCGTCGCTGCCGCGCACCACTTGGTTTACTGTGTTCGATGTGAATCCGTTGGCGGTGTTGTAGGCGGCCTGCAGCTTCATTCCTGGTGAATATACGAGAAGCCCGTTGCCGAACGTGGCCACCCAAATGCGCCCGTCGATGCTGCGTGCGACAGAGCGTACGAGGTTGCCCGGCACGTCGTAGTGGTGTCTCAGGCGGACGCCGTCGCCGTCGGTTACGTACAGGCCGCTGCTCGTGGCTATCCACATAGAGCCGTCGGCGTCCTCGTAGAAGGCGCGCACGTCGGCGTGCGAGCCTATGGCCGCCACTCGTTCAGGCCTGCCGCCCGAGTAAATATAAGCGCCGTCGTTGAAGCATCCGAACCACAGCCTGCCTCTTGAATCGCACAGGGCGGCCTGCACCGAGCCGTCGCCGCCGACGGGTATCACGCCGGTGCGCCGGCCGTTTTTGTCGAGAATGTTCACGCCCCCGCCATCGGTGCCGGCGTAGATGCGGCCCTCGCGGTCGAGGCAGACGCTCAGCACGGTTTTCACGGTCAGTCCGGCAGCCGTGTCGTAGGGCTTGCTGTCCACCTTGTTGAATTGCGGTTGCCTGAATGTCAGCAGGTCTACGCCTTCGCCGTATTGGCCCATCCATACGTTGCCGTAGCTGTCGGCCATCATGCAGCGCACCGAGCTGCCGCTTATGTGGCTGTCGCCATGCCCCTTGGTGATGTATTCCACGGGAGCCGTAAGCCGTCCGTCGCCGGCGGTTCCGAGCATGTAATAGTTGATTACGGCCACTCCGCCTAACTCTATCGCCACCCAAAGGCGGCCGTCGTGCATCTCACGGATGTCGAAGATGCGGTGACTCATGCGCCCGTTGTCGGTGAAGTGGGCGAAGCTGCCGTCGTCGGGGTTGAACAGGTCGAGGCCTTTGTCTGTGCCCACCCATACGCGGCCTGCGCGGTCGCGGTAGATGCATCTCACATCGTCGCCTGCTATCGAGCGCGGATCGGCCGGGTCGTGGCGGTGGCTGACGGCGGTGCGAGTCTTCAGGTCGACTACGGAGAAGCCGTGGCGGGCGTGTCCGACGTAGAGCTTTCCGCGGCCGTCGTCGGCAACGCACCACACGCAGTTGTCGGGAAAGCCTTTAACGTTGCCCGTATCGTAGTGGATGAATTTGCCGCTCTTTTTGTCAAGCAGGTTTACGCCCTTCCAGTAAGTCGACACCCAGATGTTGCCGTCGGCGGCGTGGAACAGTCCCGTCACGTCGTCGGTGCTTATGCTCGATGGGTCGTTTGGGGCGTGCCTGTAATAGGTGAATTCGCCCGTGGCGTAGTTGTAAGCGTTGAGTCCGAAGCGTTGCGTGCCGATCCACATTATGGGTTCGGTGGCGTCGTCGAGCAGGCAGTTAAGCTCGTTGCCGGTAAGTCCCTTGCCGGCAGCGTCCTTGTAGAACGTTACGTAGCCGAGGCCGTCGAAGCGGTTGAGCCCCTCTTCGGTGGCTATCCAGATGAATCCTTGCTTGTCGAGCGCCATGGATGACACGTAGTTGCACGACAGGCCGCTGCTTGCGCCGAGGTTGCGCACGCTGAACGCGGCTCCGAAGGCTGTACGCGCGGTAAGGGCCGACAGTGCGGCGGCGACTATGAAAACCAATTTTATCAAAGTGTTTTTTGACATGGCCATACATTATTATTAAATGGCAAACAGGGCGTTGCCGTCCTACGGTTTGCCGGTTGTAAATAACATTTACATTGCAAAGATAATGAATTTATTTTAATTAATGTATAATTTTATGACCAAGAGTTGGTTCTTGTGAATTAAAAAGTCCAAGAATTAAGGAATAAAGGTTAAGACGCGGCGTATAAAGCGGTGTCGGCAATGCGTGTCAGCCGTGTTGCCGGCCTTAGTTTCCTTAAAACTCAACCGGCAGTTAGGCCGCATTATTCCGGTTTTTATGTCATTATGGCGTGGAATGTTTCCTGCATGTCGTATAGTGGCCGGTTCGTGTTGACGGCACGGCTTGTGGCGTGGTTTGCGTGAAATCATTTTCCAAAGGTTTGCAAAAGGTGGACTTTCAAGGCGTGAAAGACCGTCTTTTGTGCGGCAAAACGCCATCTTTTGCATGATTAAACACCGTCTTTTACGCCGCTTGCCATAACGCTTTGTAAATCAATATTATGCGTTTTTGTCAAAAATCAAGGTTCTTTGATGCACTTTGCAAAGTTTTTCCTTTGTCGTGCCGCAGTGGGGCGGAAGTGGATAGGATAATCGTTCATTTGGGGGGCACATATCGTTTATGATTGATTAGTACACTCTGTTTGACCGATTTTTGCCCTCGAACATTCGTTCGTGTGCGTATATTTGCAACAATTTTGAAAACGATGCCTAAAAAATACCAAAACATTAAAAAGATAAAATAACCTAAACGTTAAAACATGAAACACTTCATTTCGATGCCAGGACGCGCTCCGCTATGGTTGTTGGCGGCGGCGTTTGGCTTCACGCTGCAATCGTGCAGCGACGACGACAACGACTTCTCGGCCGTTGACAATCAACAACCGCAAATCACGCTTACCGACCATCTGCAGGTGGAAATCGGAAGCAAGTTCACAATCAAGGGCGACATCAAGGACCCCGACGGTATCAGGAGCATCAACCTCAAGTGTCCTGACATGTATCTCGACAAGACTATCGACTTGCTTGAGATCTACGGTGACTCGCTCATCTACGACTACGCCCTCAATTACAGCTACGACGCTCCTGCCGACTGGACGGAGGACATGCAGATGAACGTCGACGTAACGGTTGAAGACGTCGTAGGCAACGTCAGCTCGGCAAGCGTACTCGTCACCCCCGACGGCGACTATACGGCTCCTGCGTTCACGGCCAGCTTTCCGTCGGAAATCACAGTCCAGCTGACCGACCCGGTGCTCAAGCTCAGCTACACCGCGACCGACAACAAGGGCTTGAAGTACGTCAAGGTGGAAATTCCCGAAATGTCAATCGAGGACAGCATCCCTACGGGCGACGTTAAAGAGTACGCATTGAGCAGGGAGTACCAGCTGCCGGGCGAGGCC
>CALUIJ010000113.1 GCA_944320675.1 uncultured Prevotella sp. | reverse complement strand
CCATTGCCTGCTTGGGCTTGCTGGCCGCGCGCAGCACGGCGTTCATGCCGAGGAACGTCTGCGACACTACGTTGCCGGCCAGTATTACGAGCATGTAGTCGCGGGCGTAGGGTATCGTGTTCTCGCTTGCGCCGAAGAAATACAGTATCGGGTCGAGGAAGAGCAGCGTTATCAGTCCGAAGGCTATGCCGACCACGAGGTTGAGCGTGAAGCTGTTGCCGAAGATGTGCTCGGCCATTGCATAGTCCTTCTGGCCGAGCTTCACCGATATGCACGTAGACGAGCCTATACCGACGGCGGCTCCGAACGCCGCCGAGAGGTTCATCAGGGGGAAGGTGATGGCTAAGCCCGATATGGCCAGCTGCCCTACGCCCTGCCCTATGAAGATGCTGTCGATCATGTTGTAAAGCGACGAGGCCGTCATCGCTACGATGGCGGGCAAGGCATATTGCGCCAGCAGTTTGCCCACCGGTTTCGTCCCAAGTTCAAGTGTTGCCTGTTTGTTATCCATAAATAAATCTTTCGTTTCCGCCTGCAAAGTTACTGCAAGTTGAGTGAAGCGCAAAATAAAAGCGAGAGAAACGAACTTTTATTTTCGATTCCGAGACGCAGCGTAACTTATCAAAAGTTACTGCAAGCCCGAGTGAAGCGCAAAATAAAAGTGAGAGAAACGTTATAAAGGTGAAAAGGTGAGAAGGCGAAAAGATGGGAAAGCGAAGGAACAAGGCGGCGGCAAGACCCGATTCACGGATATGCGGCAGTAAAAAATCAGGACAAACGAAATTCGTGAAATAGAAAACCGAGTGTTATCATAGGTTAACAAATTATCGGCTATTATTAATCTTCTTAACATTCACTAACACAACAAATCCGTTTTTACATGCAAAAAGCGGCAGTTTGTCCTGCAGGAAGCAACCGTTTGCAACGCAAAAACCGATGAAATACGGTCGAAAAGACGGTCTTTTACCACCTAAAAGGTATCGTTTTAGAATCCGGCAAAAGCCCATTTATACACAACACCCTCATTATCAAGCATTTAACCGTCAACACCAAATCCGCCATTTTTTCAGGAAATCATCAACGGTTGGCGAAAGACGCTGTTCCAGGAGCCTTAAACCTGACCAACGTACGGCAAACAATCATCATACCGCCGCGTAAATCAGGCAAATATTATTTCCACTGCTTATATTGGCAAACTTAGGGAAAAATATTATCTTTGCATCAAGATAAGCCGGGCCAGGCACAACCGCATGCCGGCATCACCAATTAAACAAGACCGTACAACGGGCCATACGCATGAAGAGAAAGAGCACATACGACACAGGCATGCCTCCGTCGCTTTGGGACGACGGAGGACGCGCAGGCACAGGCGGGAAGAGCCGCATGTCGCTCTTCGAACTCAACTCGCTTGTGCGCAACGCCATAGAACTGACCCTGCCCGACAGTTATTGGGTTGAGGCCGAACTGGCCGAAGCGCGCGAGCGCGGCGGCCACTGCTACATGGAACTTATACAGAAAGACGACGACGGCACGGCCATCGTGGCGAGGGCGTCGGCCAAATGCTGGCGCAGCACGTGGTCGCTCGTGCGTCCGCACTTCGAGCGCACGACGGGTGAGAGCCTCCACGCCGGCATGAAAGTGCTGCTGCAAGTGTACGCGCAGTTCCACGAGAACTACGGTTTCTCATGGATTGTGACAGACATCGACCCCACGTTCACCCTCGGCGACATGGCGCGCAAGCGCATGGAAGTGATAAGGCGGCTGAAAGAGGAAGGCGTGTTCGACCTCAACAAGGAGCTGCGGCTGTCGCCGTTCGCCAACCGCATAGCCGTGATCTCAAGCGAGACGGCCGCAGGCTACGGCGACTTCTGCAACCAGATCGGCACAAACGCCTTCGGCTTCAACTTCAGCGTAACCCTGTTCCCGGCCGTAATGCAGGGCGGACGCACCGAGCGGAGTATAATATCCGCGCTCTACGACGTCAACGCCGAGGCAGGGCGGTACGACTGCGTAGTGATAATACGCGGAGGCGGAGCCGTGAGCGACCTGTCGGCGTTCGACTCGCTACTGTTAGCCGAAAACGTGGCCAACTTTCCGCTGCCGGTAATCACCGGCATCGGGCACGAGCGCGACGAGTCGGTAGTGGACATGGTGGCACACACGCGCGCGAAAACCCCTACGGCCGTCGCCGCCCTGCTGGTTGACAACCTTAAGGGCACGCTTGACCGCATAGAGTCGGCCCGGGCCGCAGCGGCAAACTCGGTAAGCCGCCGCATGGACATCGAACGCATGCGCATAGGGCGCATGGCCGAACGCATACCGGCATTGTTCTCGCTCACAAGCGCCCGCCACAACGCACGGCTCGACTCTCTGTTTGCCAAGATCACGTCATCGGCCAGACGCATGCTGACGGCCGGAAGCGTGCGCGTCGACCGCCTGTCAGCCGCCGTAGCCCCGGCCGTCGGCCGGAAGATTACGGCCGAGAGCCACCGCATAGAACTTCTCGCGCAACGCGCCGAAGCGTCCGACCCGGCACGCCTGCTGAAGCGCGGCTATTCGATAACGCTGAAAGACGGCCGGGCCGTGCGCTCGTCGGCCGAACTGAACGACGGCGACCTGATAGAAACAAGGCTCGGCAAAGGCAGGATAACGTCGAAAGTGGAGAAAAAACCGAAACACTGACAGCCCTTTCACCCTAATATAATAATGTAGGACAAAATGAAATACGAAGAAGCACTCAAGCAGCTTGAAGCCATCGTCGACAAGATGGAAAACGACGAGCTCGACATCGACAGCCTTACGGAACAGTTGAAAACGGCGAAAAAACTGATAAAGCTCTGCAAAGACAAACTGACAAAGACAGACGAGGAAATCAAGAAAATACTTGACGACGGCGGCGAGGCGTAAGCGAAGCATGCCGCCACCGAACACCACGCAACAAATAATTTTGAAAAAAATTGCTTGTTACTGATATTGTTCGTATCTTTGCACAAGATAAGTGGCACTCGGGAATTTGCAAGCAAGCTTGCATTCCGCTCGTTTGCATTATCTTTGCACAAGATAAGCGGCAATCCGCACGCGGACTTGCATTGCGCCCGTTTGCGGCATCTTTGCAGAAGACAAGCGGCATCCAGGCCGACCGGCCTGAAAGTTCAGCCGCAGGTAGGAATAACATTTGCATCCAAATAAGTTCAACTATTAAAACTATATTATGAAAAATCTGGATTGGGCAAAACTGCCTTTCGGCTACGTGCCGACCGATTACAACGTCCGTTGCTATTACCGCGACGGCAAGTGGGGAGAAATAGAAGTCTGCTCTGACGAGTACATCAAAATGCACATGGCCGCGACATGCCTGCACTACGGACAGGAAGCCTTTGAAGGCTTGAAGGCGTTCCGCTGCCCCGACGGCAAGGTGCGCGTGTTCCGCATGGACGAGAACGCCGCACGCCTGCAAAGCACATGCCGCGGAATACTGATGCCTGAAGTATCCACCGAGCTGTTCGAGGAAATGGTCACCAAGGTAGTGCGCCTCAACCAAGACTACATCCCGACATACGAGAGCGGCGCGTCGCTGTATATCCGCCCGTTGCTCGTCGGCATGTCGGCGCAAGTAGGCGTACACCCGGCCTCAGAATACCTCTTCATGATATTCGTAACCCCTGTAGGCCCCTACTTCAAGGGAGGCTTCGCCACGAATCCTTACGTGATAATCCGCGAGTACGACCGCTCGGCTCCGCTCGGCACGGGCATCTATAAGGTGGGCGGCAACTACGCCGCCTCGTTGCGCGCCAACAAGATGGCCCACGACCTCGGTTATGCCTGCGAGTTCTACCTCGACGCGAAAGAGAAGAAATACATGGACGAATGCGGTGCGGCCAACTTCTTCGGAATAAAGGACAACACATACGTCACACCGAAGTCTACCAGCATCCTGCCCAGCATAACCAACAAGAGCCTCATGCAGCTTGCCGAGGACATGGGCATGAAGGTGGAACGCCGCCAGATACCGGAAGAGGAACTGGCCACGTTCGAGGAAGCCGGAGCCTGCGGCACGGCTGCCGTAATAAGCCCAATCTCGAAGATTGACGATCTGGAGGAAAAGAAGAGCTACGTCATCAGCAAGGACGGCAAGCCCGGCCCGATATGCACGAAGCTGTACAACAAGCTCCGCAACATCCAGTACGGCATAGAGCCCGACATCCACGGATGGACGAAAGTTGTCATCGAATAAAACAACATCCGATAATTAAGTAAAAACAGTTTCTAAGGGTTAGGGAAATATGCTTCGCCGTCCTTTTACGCAAGGCATATTTTCTTAACTCTTAATTCTTAACTCTTAACTATAATGTCCAAAGGTAAATTAGCCAAGTTCGCCGACATGGAGCGGTATGTGAACGTGTTTCAATATCCATACTCGGTTGTTGAACAAGTTCCGTTTGAAATGAAAGGCCGTTGGCGTGAAATGTATTTCCACAACGACAACCCCATCGTGCTCGAACTCGGGTGCGGCAAGGGCGAATACGCAGTAGGACTGGCGCGGATGTTCCCCGACGTCAACTTCATCGGCGTCGACATAAAGGGGGCGCGCATGTGGACGGGAGCTACGCAGGCTTTGGCCGAAGGACTTAAGAACGTGGCTTTCCTGCGCACTAACATCGAGATAATCGACCGCTTTTTCTCGGCAGGCGAAGTGCAGGAGATATGGCTCACGTTCAGCGACCCGCAGATGAAAAACGTGCGCAAACGCCTTACCAGCACTTACTTCATGGAACGTTACCGCCGCTTCCTTGTCGACGGCGGCATCATACACGTAAAGACCGACAGCAACTTTCTTTTCACATACACGACGTACATGGCCGAGCACAACCGCCTGCCACTGCTGTTCCGCACTGAAGACCTTTACCATACGGCCGACATCGACGACGACACGCGGCGCATCCTATCAATCCAGACTTACTATGAAAGCCAATGGATAGAACGCGGCCTCAACATACGCTACATAAAGTTCCGCCTGCCGCACGGCATACCGCTGGAAGAATCAAACATCGAAATCCCCGTAGACGACTACCGCAGCTATAAGCGCACGGGACGAAGCGGCGTGGACAAGAGGAAATAAAACGGAGCCATGCCGTGGAGCATCGCATCCCCCGCCGCGGCACCCACTTACCGCAACAAACATACCCACAAACAGCAGAATGTCCTTGACTTTTCGGACATTCTGCCCTATTTTTATACATAAAAAATAATTTTGTACGGATATTATTCGTATCTTTGTGGCTGCAAGTCAAGACGAATGCGCTTGCGCACATTATTTTATAAAAACCTCACCTTACACAATTCAACATGGGAAACTTCCACCTCAGACTCACGAGCGTGATAAAAAAGGCATTCAACGCCGGTGCCGTTGCGGCCGCATGCGTTTTAACTTTTACATCAACCACGCTGCCATTGTCGGCAAAAGACTACGTACCAGAAGATTACACATGGACTTCGCCGAGCCAAAACTCGGCCGGCTCGATGCCATGCGGCGGCCACGACGTTGGCATGAACGTATGGGTCGAGGACGGCGACGTTATGTTTTACGTTGCGCGCAGCGGCATGTTCGACGAGAACAACACGCTGCTCAAGGCCGGACGCTTCCGCCTGCGCCTCGCCTCAGACCCTTTCCGCGGCGGCGACGGCAGCTTCAGCCAGACTCTTAAGCTCAGCGACGGGGCGGTGTACGTAAGGGGCCGCGGCGCCGAAGTGCGCCTCTGGGCCGACGTCTACACCTCGGCCGTATATATGGAAATAACGTCAGCCGGCAAGACCGACGCAACCCTAAGCTACGAGAGTTGGCGTTACAAGGACCGCCCGGTGACCAAAGCCGAGTGCCAACAGTGCTCGTATAAGTGGGTGTTGCCCAAAGACTGCACTACGTATGCCGACTCGATACGCGCCGAAGGCTCGACGCTCGACTTCTGGCACAAGAACCGCGAGCAGACCGTTTTCGACTTCACCGTGAACCGCGAGCAGCTCGACGGCATCAAGCAACAGCTTTACAACCCGATAGGCGGCCTGCGCTTCGGCGGCAGGATGACCGCTCCCGGTTTCACCTTCGCCGGCACGAGCGACGGAGTTTACGCCTTGACCGACTACCGCGCGTGGAATTTCAAGGCGCAGGGCGTGCGCAAGGCCGCAATGACTTTCGTGCTCTATACCGGCGACAACGTGCCCGAAGTGCCGTCGGCAAAGGTGTCGCGCAAACGCAGCGCCGAGTGGTGGCACGAGTATTGGCAGCGGAGCAACATTGAGTTAAGAGTTAAGAGTGAAGAATTAAGAATTAAGAGTGAAGAGTTAAGAGTGAAGAACGGGGCATCGGAAGCCGCCGACAACGGCGCAGCCGATTCCGCATCCAGCATTATGAATTATGCATTGCCGAAGGCAGTGCGCAACTATGAGCTGTTCCGCTACATGCTCGGGTGCAACGCCTACGGCGAATGGCCGTCGAAGTTCAACGGCGGACTGTTCACGTTCGACCCTGTTTACGTAGACCCGAAGACGCCATTCACGCCCGATTACCGCAAATGGGGAGGCGGAACGATGACGGCGCAGAACCAAAGACTCGTCTACTGGCCCATGCTCAAGAGCGGCGACGTAGACATGATGGCCGCCCAGTTCGACACGTACCTGCGCCTTCTGCCCACCGCCGAGGCGCGCACCAAGCACTATTGGGGGCACCGCGGAGCGTCGTATTGCGAGCAGATAGAGAACTTCGGACTGCCCAACACGGCCGAATACGGCAAGCACAAGCCCGGCGACGACCCCGGAATGGAGCGCAACGCATGGCTGGAATACCAGTGGGACACGTCGCTCGAGTTCTGTTCGATGATACTCCAGGCGCACTTCTACACCGGCTTGGACATTACGAAGTACGAACCAATGATCATAAGCTGCCTCCGCTTCTTCGACGAACATTACCAGATGCTCGCCAAGCTGCGGGGAGTAAAGGCGTTAGACGGCGACGGCAAACTGATACTCTACCCCTCGTCGGGCTGCGAGACGTACAAGATGGCCTACAATCCGTCGAGCGTCGTGGCCGCGCTGAAGGTCGTCACGGAGCAGTTCGAGAAGTATAAGGCGCTGAAAGGTCTTAAAGATTTTTCAGCATACGCCCTTGACTCTACTTTCAAAAGCCGTATTCCAGACATCCCATTGCGCACAATCGGCGGCGACACATGCATCGCCCCGGCCGTCGTATGGGCACGAATACAGAACGTGGAGACACCCCAACTCTACCCCGTGTTCCCGTGGCGTGTGTACGGAATGGGGCGCGACGGGCTCGACATAGCGCGCAACACATACATGAAAGACTCCCACGCGCTTGAGATGCGCACGCACATCGGCTGGAAGCAGGACAACATCTGGGCCGCCTGCCTCGGCCTTACTGACGAAGCCGTGCGGCTCAACACGGCGAAACTGGCCGACGGCCCTTACCGCTTCACGGCTTTCTGGGATCCCGGTTACGACTGGGCGCCCGACTGCAACCGTGGCGGCGGAGCCATGATCGGCCTTCAGGAGATGCTCCTTCAAGAAGCTCCCGACGGCAGCCTGCTGCTCTTCCCAGCGTGGCCGAAGGACGTTGACGCCCGCTTCCGCCTGCATGCCACGGGCGGACGGATAGTGGAAGCCGAGATAAAAGACGGCAAGATAACGCATGACATAATAACAGAATGTAAATAAAATTACCTGAACAATATGAATTTAAGAACCTATTTTACCGCTATCGTGGCCTTTGCCGCCATGAGCGCAAGCGCCAAGCTGACGGTGACACGCCTCACCTGCAACTACCAGGGCGACACGGCCGCGCCCGAGAGCGGCTGCATCAGCGACATGGCCGTAACCGAGGGCGCAGTACGTTTGGGCTGGCAGATGACGGCCACGGCCAACGGCGAAAGCCAGTCGGCATACGAAATAACCATCCGCGAGAACGTTACCGACAGGCAGGTGTACACTTCCGGCAAGGTGGAGTCGGGCCAAAGCCAGCTTGTCGACGCGCCGGCGCTGCGGCCGAACAGGCACGGATACTATTGGCAAGTGCGCGTATGGAACGATAAGGGCGAGGCTTCCGACCTGAGCGGAAAGCAGAAGATACGCGTAGTTCCGGCCGGGATAGACGCCGAATGGATAGGAGCAATCACGCGGAAGGACGCTAAGATACCCGACGGACGCTTCCCGAACACGGTGTTCAAGAAGGATTCGTTCAAGACTAAGTGGGCCGGCGTCGACTCGCTTTCGGCAAAAAGCATAATCTTGCGCAAGGAGTTTGACACCGGGCGGAAGGAAATAGCCGACGCAGTGCTTTACGTAAGCGGCTTGGGGCACTACAAACTGAGCCTTAACGGCTGTGGCGTAGGCAATGCGGAGTTCGCCCCCGTGTGGAGCGAATACGATAAGACGGTGTACTACAACGTATTCGACGTTACCAGGCTCCTTGCCTCCGGCGATAACGCTATTAGCGTGTTGCTGGGCAACGGCATGTTCAACGTGCAGCGCATGGGGCGTTACAGCAAGCTGCAGACCAGCTTCGGGCCGCCCCAGATGATACTGCGCCTTGAGATAAACTACGCCGACGGCACGCAACAGGTAATCAAGAGCGGCGCCGACTGGAAGTATTCGCCCAGCCCGATAACGTTCAACAGCATCTACGGCGGCGAGTCATACGACGCACGCTTGGAACAGACGGGATGCGACAGTGCCGGATTCGACGATTCCAAATGGCTTCCCGTGGTGCTCACCGAAGGGCCGAAGGGCCGGCTTACGCCGCAGACCGTGCAGCCCGTGCGCATCATGGAGCGTTACGGCATAAAGTCGTGGAAGCCCATTCCGGCCGACTCACTCGCCGCCGCAAGCAAGGCCACGAAGCGCGAGATACACCCTTCGGTGTTCGTGGCCGACATGGGGCAAAACCTCGCGGGATTTCCCGAGATCACGGTCAGCGGCAAGCGCGGACAGAAAATAACGATGCTCGTGGCCGAAAAGCTGACCCGTCAGGGAGCGTGCGACCAGCGGCAGACCGGCCGGCAGCACTATTACGAATACACGTTGAAGGGCGACGGACAGGAGACATGGCATCCGCACTTCTCTTATTACGGCTTCCGCTACATCCAGGTAGAGGGCGCCGTGCTCGAAGGACAGCCCAACCCCGACGGCCTGCCTGTGCTGAAAAGGCTCAACAGCTGCTTCATATACAACTCGGCCGAAGAGGTTTCGTCGTTCGAATGCTCGAATCCGCTGTTCACGCAGACCCACAGGCTGATTGAAAGGGCCGAGCGCAGCAACATGCAGAGCGTGCTGTCCGACTGCCCCCACCGCGAAAAGCTCGGCTGGCTGGAGCAAGACCACCTGTGCGGCCCGAGCCTGATGTACAACTACGACATGACACGCTATGCGCCGAAAGTGATACGCGACATCACCGACACGCAAAAACAGAACGGCATGGTGCCGACCACAGCGCCGCAATACATATCGTTCGGCAACCTGTTCGACGACTCGCCCGAATGGGGCAGCACGCTGATAATCATGCCGTTCATGTATTACGACCAGTACGGCGACAGCACTTTGATTACCGACAACTACGAACCGATGCGCCGATATGTGGATTACTTGACTTCGCGCGCCGACAACGGCATTGTAAGCCACGGCCTCGGCGACTGGTACGACTACGGCCCGTGGCGCGCGGGATTCTCTAAGAACACGCCCGTGCCCCTCGTTGCTACGGCCCACTACATATTCGACCTGCAACTGTTGGTGCGCGCCGCGCGCATGACCGGGCGCGAAGCCGACGCAGAGAAGTATTCGGCCTTGCTCACCGACGTAACAAACGCATTCAACCGCGAGTTCTACAAACCCGACTCTTGCACATACGGCACGGGCAGCCAGACGTCTAACGCCCTGCCGCTATACCTCGGTCTGACGGGCAATAACAAACAGGCCGTAATGCAGAGCCTCATAGCCGACATCAAGGAACACGGCAACCGACTTACCACCGGCGACGTAGGTAACCGCTACCTTTTCCAAACCCTGGCGCTGAACGGGCAGAACGAACTGCTCTACACCATGCTCAACCACTATGAGACGCCGGGCTACGGCTACCAAATACGCCACGGGGCGACCACGCTGACCGAACAATGGGATCCCAACCAAGGCTCGTCGCTCAACCACTTCATGATGGGACAGATAGACGAATGGTTGTTCAAGACCCTCGCCGGCATACAAAACCAGCCCGGCACGCACGGCCTGCGCCACCTGCTCATAGCCCCGACGCTCGTCGGCGACCTGCAATACGTCAAGGCGTCTACGGCATCCCTTTACGGAAAAATCAGCGTTGATTGC
>CALUIJ010000112.1 GCA_944320675.1 uncultured Prevotella sp. | reverse complement strand
GGCTTTGCTTCCAACCTGATTGCAGGGCTTATCGCATACAACCTGCTGCCTAAGAAACCGTCACTCAATATTGACATCATTGATAAAAGCAGGCTTATTGCATAAGACTATTATACCGAACTCACGTAATATTAATATGTGACAATCAAGAATTTGTTTTATAATATTAAGCTACGGTCCACATTTACTGTATCACACGCATAAAATGTGACGACAACGAATGTGGACCGTAGTTTAATGTCATGTCATAACATATTGGCTTCCAATAAAATAGACAATGCCGTGACATTATGACATTAAAAACTGATATAATAATATTAGGGGGTTGACGAAAGACACCGTTTGTAAGATTTTACGGTTCCTGAAAGATTGTCTTTTAGCGTGTAAAAGATTGTCTTCCAATTCGTAAAAGGTTACTTTTATCTATATGACTTGCCTTTATTCACGTCAAAGTCCATCACGGCCTGTATGTATCTTTCTATGGTGTCATCGCGCAGTCGCTTAAGTTTCGCCTTGTCGACGGCATCAGCCAATAGGAAATAGGCGAGCATCAGCACCACACCTGCAACGACTCCGGCAAGGAGCAGGGCAACGCCTTCGCCGAAGGCCGACATGACGATGACAGGCATGACAAGTATTATACCCGGCACGACGAGACTCTTACGTCGTTCCTCACCGCGGTCGAGCACACGTTGCTTGTCGTAAACATAATCCCTAACTTCATCATCCGACAGACCGTAATCCTCTGGGTCGGGAAATCCCGGCACTCCCGCGCCCTCTTCGATCTTGCTGTTCACGGCGTGCTCCCAATCCATCACACGCCGCGGCTCTATTGTATGCAATATAGACATAATCCGTTATGCTTCAGTTAGTAATGTTTTTCAATATGACGACAGGCGCCTGAACTTACCTTTACTCTTACCCAAGTCCCACTGTACGCCGATGTGAAAATCGAAAAAACCGTTGCTGCCTGCGCTCACGGTCATACCCGTTGTGGAGAGTCCACCGTAAAATTCGCTCGTCATGACCTGGTAGGCCATGTCGGCGTAAAGGCTAAGGCGCTCGTTCAGGCGGTACGTAGTGCCTACACCGACACCCACCATCGGCGAGCTTGACTTTATGGCAAGATTGCTCAGGAATCCGGCACGCGGGAACACCAATAGGCTCCACTTGCGCTCCTCGTCATATCCGCATATCGTGTTGAGTAGGTTAAGCTGCACGTCGCCGTAAATGGCCATTACACCACCCTTATCCATATTCTTACCACTGTCGCCTATCGGGGCGAGCCACTCCAAATGGCCATTCTTGAATAGTGGGAAACCATTCTCCCAGTTAAGTCTGAGGCGCAACCCAACTTCGGGAGTGAACCATTTACCGGTGGCCACGTCAAGTCCGAACGTCTTTCCCTTGGGGAACACGTCGGAGAACGAACACCCATAGGGGTTGAGCAGAGTCATATCCAATCCCGCCTGGACGTACCAATTACTCCAAAACGAGTTTGTAACAACGGGATCGCCCTCAATCCCCTCAGCGTTGTCCGCCGGGGCGGTTTGCGCTAATGCAGCATGGGCGAATGTCAGAAACGCGAATATCGCGAGAAATATCTTTTTCATTTGTCTTGCCTTTTTCTTTTAATTATGATTTTCCTAATTCCACATGCGACCCTACTTGTCAACTCTTTTAAACGTATTTTTGCCAAGGTTTATCTGCAAGCCTACGTTAAAATCGAAATAGCCGTTGCTGCCCGAGTTTCCGGTATCCTCGACTACGCCGACAAAACCGCTTGACACCATCTGGTAGGCCACGTCGACATATATGCTGAAACGCTTGTCTATGCGAAACGTACTGCCGATGCCGAGACCAAGCAGGGGCGAGCCTTTGGATACGCCGAGATTGTACACGGCTCCGGCACGAGGATAAACCTGAAAATTCCAAAAACGTTCCTCATCGTAACCGAAAAAGAGGTTGTGGATGTCAAACTGTACGTCGCCGACGAAGGCGAGGTAGCCACCCTTGTCGAGGTTGACGCCATTTTGATGGAATGGAGCCAGCCATGCGGCATGGCCGTTCTCAAACATCTTTATGCCGTTCTCCCAATTCAGCTTGACACGCAGGCCGAACCCCGGGGTTATCCACCGCCCTACGGCTGCGTTTACGCCAAAGGTCTTACCGTTAGGGAATACTTTTGAGAAGTCGTACTTGTAAGGATTCTGCAGCGACATGTCAAGTCCCACCTGCACATACCAGTTACTCCAAAACGAGTTTACGGCCACGGCATACTCTGCCGGCTTGTCCGAAGGTTCTTCTTGCGCCTGTGCCGACACGCACGACAACGACATGAAAGCCAACGCGATGATAAGTTTTCTCATATTATGTGATAATGAATTATTTCCACCGATTTGAAGTTTTTGTGATTCAGTTTGCCTCTTCCGAGCCGTCCACGGTTGCAAAGGTAATACTTTTTTACAATATTTGCAGGCAATAAGGCATAAAAACAATGCATGCCGCCGCAATACAGTCCCTACCTCGTGGCCCTGAAACTTTCCATATTCTTGTAACGGCGTGACATGAATCGCTTATATATGTTCCTTATCCACAATTTGTGAGCGGCCGTAAACAGCAATCCGACGGCCAACAACACGGCATAGGCCGCATTCTCGCCCAACAGACTCTTAAGCAACGATATGAACAGCACCGGGCAGAACATGGCCATAAGCTCAGCCGCCACTTGGAAATAATTATTTTCAACGTTGCCCTTACTTACAAACTTGGTGTTAAGCGGAACTGTCTGCCTGTTGTAGACGGCCATCTGCATCAGGAGGCAGAATATCGGGCCTGTCGTAAAAAACAGCATCGACACCAGCGCAAGCAGCGTGTACTTGCCAGTGAACACAGTTGGAAGCATCAGGAGGAACGGCAAGAGCAACGTAGCCGAGTAGAAATAATATTTGGCCTTAAGCAGCTGCATGATGTTCTCCTTATGGATCATCAATCCGTCAATATAATTGCCTTCGGCACTCATTATCTTTATAAGCTGTATCGAACCGTAAAGCACGTATGTGTAGACTACCCAAAAAGCTGCGTAGAAATCACCCTCATACCAATCGGTGAACGATATGACTAAGCTCAGCAGAATGACGAAAGCCGTGGCGAAGATAAACGACTTACGCATGTTCTTATTGCGCATCAGGCTCTTCGTCTCAAGTTTCAGGTATTCACCTATCTCGCCGTAGCGGTCGAATGCACGCAGTTCTGACACGTTTTTCATCTTAACATCCTCGACTCCTGCGTTCTCAATGTAAGTGAAATAGTATTGCACACGCTTATTAACCTCAACAAACGCCGCGAGCACAATCGCAAGTCCGAGATAATAAAGAGGATGCCAGAAAGTGAAGCCATGGCCAACGGAAGAATAAAAACGGAACATTTCATCGAAACCACCGACGTATAAAGGTAGAAATACCATGGCGTAAACGGCCAGCGGCAGTAGCCACCACCTGAGACTACTGTTTATCAATGTACGCGCAAGCATATACCATTGGCTGTTGACAATCACAAGCAATTGGAAGGCTGTCACAATCCCCAATGCAGCGGCAGCCCCCTCGCTGAACAACGTAGTCATGATTGCATAAGGCACGGTGACGGCAGTCCATACGAGGTTGTTGGGAGTGATTACGCTCGAATAAACGAACATTTCCACACAAGTGTACTTGGGGATGGGAAGGAGCGTATAAGGCTTTATCAGCTGCACAGGGGTCTGTTGGCCGAGAAACCTCAAAAGGAAATCAGCCGTGAGAAAAAACGGCGCAAGGCCGAACAGCAGTTCATAAGGCGTAAACGAACTTGTTCCCCCTGCGGCCAAGGCCATGATTATGGCGATGAAAACGAGGTATAAGCAAACAAAAGCTCCGCCTACGTAATACACCAACACCTTTGCCACCTTGTTCTGCTCGTAGGCAATGCTCCGTTTTTCGGAAAGTTTGACATGCCTGCGAAGCAGCATCAGCAGTTGCAGCTTGTTCATCATCCGGCCTTGTTTTCTCATATCCATGTACTTTTCGATTAAAGCTCTGTTTTTTCCTCATCGAAACATGCATCCAACTATCTCAGGTCGATCACCTCGGCATGGGGATAGTCTTTGGCGTTGAAACGGAAGACACTGTCTGAAAGATTCTTAGCCTTGAAATTTGACACGCTTATGGTTGTCCAACCGTTAGCCTGCCTCATCCTTATCGTCTTTGGCAGGTAATCCTTACCTACGGTTATGTACATTTCTTTGATTGTACGCTTTTGGTTCGTAGCATAAAGGTGAATCTGCCATCCTCCATTGACCGTCTTCATGCCGAGCTTGAAACCGTTTTTGTATATACTGATGAATTTATACGGATTCATCGACTGTTGCTGGGCTTCTGTCGGAGTTGTTACGTTCACTTCCTGGTTCTTCTTCATATAAGTCCACTGTGTCTTTCCATCATACCATACGACGGCTTGTGGGGTCGTGGCATTGAACTTATTCCCTTTGACGGCGATGGTTCCGCTCGAATTGCCGTATTTTCCGCTCATACTGAAATTAGCTACGGCTCCGCCCTTGCGGCCTACGATTGAAGCAGTCTTGTCGAGTATTTTGCGGGCCTGGGCGGCATTCTGGGCGCATAAGCCAAGCGTAGCCAGCAACGCCACGAAAATCAGTGATAGTTTTTTCATGAACTTGTATGTTTTTTAAAGGTTTGTCATTTTCTTAATTGCGAAAGCAAGTTTTCAAGACTCGTCTCATCCTGCACGAGCACTTCGCGCGGCTTGCTGCCCTGAGTAGCTCCCACAATGCCGGCTTTCTCCATCTGGTCCATCAGGCGTCCCGCCCTGTTATACCCTATCGAGAACCTACGCTGTATCATGCTGGTAGAACCTTGCTGGCTCAACACTATCGCTCTTGCGGCTTCGTCGAACAATGGGTCGAGATTGTGCATCTCGAGGCTTCCGCCTCCGCCGTCACCCCCCTCGTCGGTGGCAGGCTCAGGCAGCTCCATCGGCTCAAGCGGGCCTGGCTGGGAAGCGATGTATTGGTTGATTCTCTCTATCTCAGGGGTGTCGATGAACGCGCATTGCACCCTGACAGGCTCGTTGCCGTTGAGGAAGAGCATGTCGCCTCGACCTATCAGCTGGTTGGCACCGGGACGGTCGAGAATCGTCCTCGAGTCGATCATCGCACTAACCCTAAACGCCATGCGTCCCGGGAAGTTGGCCTTGATATTTCCGGTAATGATGGATGTCGTAGGACGCTGGGTGGCTATGACCATGTGAATGCCCACGGCACGGGCCAACTGGGCTATACGCGCTATCGGCAACTCTATCTCCTTGCCGGCAGTCATTATCAGATCACCGAATTCATCGATTACGACCACGATATAAGGCATGTACTCATGACCGTCTGTAAGGCGAAGCTGATGGTTCACATATTTCTTGTTATACTCCTTAATGTTCCTTGCCCCTGCAAGCTTTAACAGGTCGTATCTTGAATCCATCAGCTTGCACAAGCTGTTCAGCGTCCGGATCACTTTCGACACGTCAGTTATAATAGGTTCCTCATTGTCATCTGGCACTTTGGCCATGAAATGTTGGGCTATCGGTGCATAGACGCTAAATTCAACTTTCTTCGGATCTATAAGCACCAGTTTCAGCTCGTTCGGGTGTTTCTTATAGAGCAACGATGTTATTATGGCATTAAGTCCTACAGACTTACCTTGACCCGTGGCTCCAGCTACGAGCAGGTGGGGGAGTTTTGCAAGGTCGACCATAAATATTTCGTTGGTAATAGTCTTTCCCACGGCGATTGGCAGATCCATCGTTGTTTCTTGGAAACGCTTAGAGTTTAGTACACTTTCCATCGAAACAATATTTTGCTTCTTGTTAGGCACCTCTATTCCGATGGTGCCTTTGCCTGGTATCGGCGCGATGATACGTATGCCCAGTGCAGCCAAGCTCAGGGCGATGTCATCCTCAAGGTTTCTTATCTTCGATATTCTCACGCCCTCGTCAGGAGTTATCTCATATAATGTAATGGTAGGGCCGACGGTCGCCATTATCGTCTTTATCTGTACACCGAAACTGTTGAGCACTTCGACTATGCGATTCTTGTTGGCATTCTGTTCCTTCATGTCGATGTACGGCTTACCGTCGTTCTCGTATTTCTTGAGCAAGTCGAGCATAGGATACTTGTATTTCTCCCAAGGCACTCTCGGGTCGATAGGTGTGGACAAGTCTTTACGTCCTGACACGTCGCCTGAGTCGGCCTTGGCCACGTTAGCCCCCTTAGCGATTATCATGTTCTGCTCCTGCTTCACACTGTTTTCAGCCGTTTCATCGTCCGGCATACCTTTTACCACGGCGTTATCTTTCTGGGATGTCGCGCTTTTGCCTGCGCCCGCCTCCTCGTCAAATACCACCGTCTGCGTCTCAGGGTCGTCGAACACTTCGGGATCTTCAAGCGTTGTTATAGGCTCGTTTTGAAGCTTGTCGCCCTTGCCTGTCATATTCCTGATGCCGAACTTGACTGTGCCAGTCAATTTTCCAACAGGATTGAGAATGTTGCGCACCACGTTTATGGTTTCCTTACTCAAATAGGTAAGGAATATTATGGCAGACAACAGCAATAGGGCTGTCAGTCCGTAAACTCCAATGACATTCTCTATCCACTGGCTGCAATAAAGGCCGTGATCGCCGCCCGGATTGAAAATCCTGCTACCCATTATCGGCGTAAGAACCTTGGCCGCCGCAATTGACAACCATACCATGGCTATCATCAGGCATACGAACCACTTCAACAAGTTTATCTTATACGCCTTGATCAATTTCAAGCCGGCCATGCCCATGAAAATGGGTATTATGAACGATGAGAAGCCGAAACAACGCGAAATGAAAAAGTATGAGACAAACGCTCCTACCGAACCGCAACTGTTTCTGAACTCCCTGTCCTTGTTGAGCACATCTTGCGGACTATGATCCAATATCAGGCTTTGGTCATACTGTCCTGTCGAGAAAAACGACATGAAAGCTATAATCATGTAAATCGACAATAGCAACAAGACTATGCCGAATATAAAATTAACTATGTCGTTCTGGAGTATACTTTTTAATCCGACAACATCGAAAAACGTCTTGTCGGAATGTTTGTTTTTTTTCTTTACCATCAGTATTCCTGGATTTTTATTTGCAAAAGTAATCGAAAAATGTCAGAACAAGCCACAAACTCACCTTTTTTTTATATTTTTGCACACCGTTCGTGATAGTATCACAACTAATCCGCTTTATTGTGAAAGAATGGGAAAGATTATATACAGCAAATTTGACAAGCATGACATCGGAGCGTTGCCGAGGGCGGTGTTTTCAGGGCGCATATTCGTCATTAATACCGCCGCAGAGGCAGACAAGGCAGTAACATACCTCCTTGGACAAAGCATACTTGGCGTTGACACCGAAACAAAGCCTTCATTCAAGAAAGGACAAAAACACGAAGTGGCCTTGCTTCAAGTGTCTACGCATGACACGTGTTTCCTCTTCAGGCTCAACCTAATAGGAATGACCTCGTCCATAATACGCCTGCTTGAAGACGTGAACGTTCCCAAAATAGGATTGTCGCTACGTGACGACATCCTGTCGTTGCACAAAAGGGCGGATTTCACACCAGGTAATTTCATCGACCTGCAAAAACATGTCGGTGAATTAGGCGTTGAAGACCTCAGCCTGCAAAAACTCTACGCTAACTTCTTCCACCAGAAGATAAGCAAAACCGTCCGCCTCAGCAATTGGGAGACCGACGTGCTGAGCGACAGCCAGAAGCTCTACGCGGCAACCGACGCATGGGCTTGCATCAATATATATGAGGAATTGCTAAGGCTGGAGCAAACCGGCGACTACAAACTCGTAACAACACCTCAAAACCCAAAAGGGGAAACGACATGATGCCGTAGCATGCATGTGTTCTTAATTTTTAAATCTTAATTCTTAACTCCCAATAAAAAATGTATCGTAACATATATCTGAAAAAAGGTAAGGAAGAAAGCTTGAAGCGTTTTCATCCATGGGTGTTCTCAGGAGCGGTCAACCATGCCGACGAAGGCATAGAGGAAGGCGATACGGTCAGAGTGCTTTCCCATTCAGGCGAATTTCTCGCCGTCGGACATTTCCAGATAGGCAGCATAGCCGTGCGCGTGCTCTCATTTGAAGACAGGCCTATAGACAGCTCGTTTTGGACAGCGCGGCTGAAATCGGCACTCAATATGCGCCAATCCATCGGACTGGCCGATACTCCTTGTGGAGACACATACCGCTTGGTGCACGGCGAAGGCGACAACCTGCCAGGACTTGTAATAGACTGTTATGGTAAAACCGCCGTAATGCAGGCTCACAGCGTCGGCATGCATGTATGCCGGCACGACATAGCCGGAAGCCTAATCGAAACTATGGGCGGAAGAATCGAAAACGTATATTACAAAAGCGAAACAACCCTACCCTTTAAAGCTGACCTTGGACAAGAAAACGGATTCATCGTCGGCGGAAGCCATGACGATACGGCAACAGAAAACGGATTGAAATTCCATGTAGACTGGTTAAAAGGACAAAAAACAGGCTTCTTCGTCGACCAGCGTGACAACCGTGCCCTGCTGGAACGCTACGCTCATGGGCGCAATGTTCTTAACATGTTTTGCTACACTGGCGGCTTTTCCGTCTACGCAATGCGTGGAGGAGCGAACATCGTACATTCGGTAGACAGCAGCGCAAAGGCCATAACACTGACCGATGCCAACGTCGCGCTCAATTTTCCCTCAGACAACCGCCATGCGTCATTCTGCGAAGACGCTTTCAAATATCTTGACTCAGCAGGCGATGCTTACGATCTAATAATACTCGATCCTCCGGCATTCGCGAAACACCGCGCCGCCCTGCACAACGCATTGAAAGGATACGCAAGGCTGAACGCCAAAGCGCTGAGCCGCATCAAGCCGGGAGGAATAATGTTCACTTTCAGTTGCAGTCAGGTAGTGACAAAAGACAACTTCCGCGCGGCCGTTTTCACCGCCGCCGCCACCGCGCGCCGCCGCGTCAGAATACTGCACCAACTCCACCAGCCGGCCGACCATCCAATCAATATTTACCATCCTGAGGGAGAGTACTTAAAAGGTCTTGTTCTATATGTTGAATAAAAGGTTCTTACATAAGATTGAAACTTTTATATCAAACGGTTCGCTGCTTGACAAGCATGCCACACACATCGTAGCCTTGTCAGGAGGAGCCGACAGCGTGGCCATGCTATTGGCACTCAAACAACTTGGTTATAGCATTGAAGCAGCGCACTGCAACTTTCACCTGCGTGGAGCGGAATCAGACCGCGACGAACACTTCTGCGCCGCCCTTTGCCAGGCAAACGCCATCCAATTGCACACAACCCACTTCGACACGCGGGAATTTGCACGTTTGAGAAAAATAAGCATCGAAATGGCCGCACGCCATCTGCGCTATACTTATTTCGCCCGTCTGCGTGAGGACATTGGTGCCGCTGACACATGCGTGGCCCACCATCAGGAAGACTCGGTTGAAACAATCCTGATGAACCTCATTCGTGGAACAGGATTGCACGGTTTGAAAGGCATCAGTCCCCAAAACGGACACATAGTGCGCCCGATGCTTTGCGTTACACGTTCCGACATAGAACAGGTTCTCCGTGAAGCGGGACAGGAATATGTGACTGACAGTACGAACCTGATTAACGATGTAACAAGAAACAAGATACGCCTTGACATTATTCCGCTCATGCGGCAAATAAACCCGTCCGTAGGTGAAGCAATAATGCGCGCCGGGGCAAACGTTGCCAGGATGTCAGACATGATTGACAAAATTTTAGCGGAAGCAGTTGGAAACATGGTGACAACCGGATCCGACGGCACGATGACAATCTCAGCTGAAGCCTTATTGTCTGGCCCATCTCCACAAGACGTGCTTTTCACCGCCTTAAACGGATGCTCTTTCACGCCTGCGCAAGTCGCACAGGTATACCGCGCGGTAAGAGATAAAGCCACTGGACGGACATTCTATTCGCCTACCCATTCCTTACTCGTAAGCCGTGGCAGGATAATAGTAGAACCCGCAGACCGCGCCAACATCCGTCGTAACATGCATATTCCCGAAGACGGTTTATACGTTTACGGCGACAACATAAAATTCCGTGTCGAGACTATGGCCGCCCCCCCAACAAACCCGGCAGATTTGCGTGCCGCTGATTACTGCCATATAGACGCTGCTAAAATCAAATGGCCACTAACAGTCAGGCCTGCCAACAACGGCGACCGATTCGTCCCATTCGGAATGAAAGGCTCTAAACTTGTCAGCGATTTCCTGACGGATCTTAAACTGAATCTTTTCGACAAACAGCGTCAACTTGTGCTTTGCGACGCTAACGGAATCATACTTTGGGTTATCGGCTTACGTTCAGACAACCGCAATAAAATAAAGGCGGATACAACAACAACTATCAGAATTAAATTGATTAAAGGATAAAAACATATTAGCCGGAATGGGGCATAAAAACCATTCCGGCTAATGTATTATGTTTTGTCCTATCATTCAATATCTTTCAGCAGGCAAAACGTTACTTATTGCAATGTATTTGAATATCTTATGGGAACCATCACCAAATCAAACATCCTTGCGCCACCAAATTCTCATCATCTTACGGTAAATGGCAGCCATGTTGACAACCGACACAACAACAAATAAAACCAAACCAAGCAAAACCGAAGGAAGCACGGAGCCATTTTCGATTTGCGGGAATAAGGCCTCGATTATGTCCATGTAAGAACCACGTGCAAAAGAGACAACGACAATAGCGACAACAAGCACAAGCGCATTCAGGCAAAGTGTCAACAACTCATACGGTAGGGCCACCTTGAACGGGCTATAACCTATCAGAAGCAGGTTTTCGAGTTTCGACGTGTTTTTTTGAACCAACAAATAAATACTCAACATCAAGATGTAAAAGCTTAAAATGCTAATTACTATTCCCACGCCCATGACGACCGTAACCATCATCCGCAGGAAGTAGATGGTTTTTTCATTCTGCAACTTATCATCGTCGACCTCTAAACCTTTGTCATCAAGATATTCTGCAATATTTTCATCCGCCGGATTCACCATTTCAACAATAAGCCTCGTCGGTTCCGAGGTCCTTTCCGCCGCGTATGCCGAATTGCTCCAATCCATGAAAGACTGTGGTACAAGAATGGTATTGAGCCTGTTAGAGAAGCCTATAACCCGCCCAATGTATTCGTCGTGCCTGCCATTACCGTGAATGTAAATACGGAAATCTATCATTCCGACAAGACCTTCACTTATCTTTGGGAGAGAATGGGACTGGGCAAAGCCGAAATTATACATGTTTATGTACGTACGTGGAAGTATTATCGGGACTTCGCGGCTACCTTCATCGTATTTCCAATCCTTCAACGGCACATCGACAAATGCGTCAGGAACACTTTCAAAGAACAATTCCGAACTGAGTATTGGTTGTCCGTTAATACCCATTTTTGCGTCAACCTTGTATTCAGTTGAAGTAAAACGACCTATCTTATTGACAAACTTCTGGTTCGAGAGGTCATCTATCTCAGCACCTGTAAAAGTGTTTGTCCGTCCGGACAACGTACTCGCCGCACCGACCTTCTTGCTTACAATTACATAGTTAGACTTCATAAAACTGTCCTGCGAAGTGAATACAGGCAAGACATCACAATAAAACTGAAAACCAAGAAGGACTATAAGTACGCCGAACAAATTGGCAAGAGCAAAACCTGCAAACTGCGGCACACTTATGTGCTGGCGTAACAACTTCCAAACCAACGTCATAACTTGAAAACTTTTTCGTAATCCAAATCCATGTGTTTACCAATACTTGTAACTATCACTCCGGCACCTTGCGCCTTTGCCTCGGTCATCATCAACTTCCCCATGACATTAGAATTGGAATCGTCAAGATGGCTTATCGGCTCGTCGGCGAGGATAAAGTCAAACGGTTGCACAAGGGCACGCATCATGGCCACTCGTTGTTGCTGACCGAACGACATGTGTCCTATCTTTGCATCTATCTTGTCGCCGATGCCAAGCAAGTCAAACCATTCGACTATTTGCCGACGCGTCTTAAATCCTGTAAGCTTGTTCTTTATTTCAACATTCTCATAAGCCGTCAATTCAGGGAACAAGCGTAATTCCTGAAACAAATAACTGACGTGGCATTTACGTATGTCAACCCAGTCGGCCACCTTCAATGACGACGTTGCAACACTGTCGAACATCACTTTCCCACCATAGTCATGACGATAGCCAAGAATATAACTACAGAACGTACTCTTTCCTTTTCCGCTGTCAGCTTCCACCAAGTACAAATGTCCTTTTTCAAACGATACATCTTGATTCCAAATATCTGAAACCAAGTCGGTGCGTTGTGAAAATATTTCTGGTACGACTTTATGAAACCCTATTTTTTCCATTATTTCATAATGTATAAAATGGTCTTTGTTCCACCCAACAAAGGCTTGACAAGATTGCCCAAGCTGTCATTCCCGACAAGTGTGCTTATATTCAACACCATTGCCATCCGTTGGCCTTTAATCAATTTTTGAACATTCACAGGCAACGGTTCACCGGGCATAGACAATGTGCTCTTAGCCAAAACATCGGTGCTTCCCGAATAAAATTGCATGTCTTTCGACACTCCGAAATAATACGTCAAACCAGCACCCGTGTAACAATAAGAGTTATCACCCCAATCTGTAATCTTGCTGCCGGCCGGGCATGACTGTTTCCAATAACCAACATCGTCAAGGAAATCCTTGCTCCCCAATTGGGCGCACATCTGCATGCCAAGCTTACTCGATAACGCATCGGGCAAAATTATTGCAACATCACCATCAATACTCTTAATTATGTTATCCATGTCAATGGCTGTATTCATTCCTGCCAACAAAGCTTGGAATGTCTTGTTGGAATGGAGCAATTTAATAAACCGGGAACCGTCAACATTCATGAAAACACCCAACATTGAGCTTGATGGCATATTGGCAACGTATTTCCCTTTTATAGGCCTGAATACATTCTTGGACGATTTTAACTCCTTATCTATTTCCTTATTTAAGGAAAACGTCTCTCCACGGATAATGAAACAACCATCATTGCCGGAATTGAATTCCGCTGCTATCATAATTTGTGATGCGTCGGCACCCTTAGGCGCTCCTATCGTAAAAGGAGCGACAAACTTATCAGGCAACGCCCTTGCCTGGGCAACCAAAGCGATGGGTGCTTTAATGCTATCCAGCTTGTCGAACATTGGTGTGTCTTTTATGCCATCACCTGCTTCTTGACTGAGATATTTCACTATGTTCTGCCTGGCTTCAGCCTGCTGTGATGGCAACGAAGGGCCTAAAGCCACTAACGCTTCATCTGAAAAACCTACGACCCAAGAATCCTTTATCACAGTAAAGCGATAATCTTTGTATTCAGAAACCGCCTTGCAATACCCATCATGTGACATCTTATCAAACCATGCGGTAAGTTCATGGCCGCTTGACACTTTTGCGGACATGCCGATATTCCCTTCCACAGTCTCAAAAAAATATAACTTGGCTGAGAAATCAATGCCACAATCATCTATGTCGCCAAGCCTCAGCAAGCTTTTAACAGATTCCTCATTGTTGTCTTTAATCAACTTTTGAGCGTCGATGGCAACTAAAGCCGTACTGTTCCTTGGAATGGCATCCAAATAATCTTCTTCCGAACATGAAGTCAATAATGGCACAAGCATTAATGCCACGCACGCCATAATTGATTCAATGACAATCTTTTTCATTTACCTTAAATTTAATGTCCAGCGTAATAATGTACACGAACATCATCAACCAAAAATAAAAACATCTATCACTTTCTTAAAGCCAGTTGGGCTATCATTGTGGCCGACAATGCCGCCGTCTCTGTACGCAGACGGCTGGAGCCTAATGAAACCGATTCAAAACCGTTTTCAACAGCCAACTTCACTTCTTCCAATGAGAAATCCCCTTCAGGGCCGATAAGAACGGTCACGTCATCGCCTTCAGCCGATGAGGCTAATCCATATACTTCTTTAAAAAAGTCCTTACGCTCTACTTCCTCATAACAATGGGCGATAAACTTACGCCCACCACGCGGAGCAGTTACAAAATCCTTGAAAGACATCATGGCATTAAGTCTTGGTTTCCAAGGTTTATGGCTCTGCTTCACAGCAGCAACGACAATCTTATCAAGACGCACGGTTCTCATAACCTTACGCTCCGAAAACTTGCAATTTAAGAATGTAATTTCATCAATACCGATTTCCGTAGCCTTCTCACAAAACCATTCTATACGGTCCATCATCTTTGTCGGAGCTATGGCTATGTGTATGTTGCCTTTCCAACTTTTCTCTTGCGGAAGCACTTCCTTTATCTCGTACATGCAACGCTTCGTTGCGGCAATTGTAACCTCTGCACGGTAAAAAACACCTTCACCGTCCATAAGATACATCTCGTCGCCACTCTTAAGCCTCAAAACGCGTAAAGCATGCATAGCCTCCTCCATAGGCAATTCTGTCAATTCAGCAGCCGAAGGGACATAAAAAAATCTTATTTCTTTCATAGTAATAATTTGCTTAATTGTAGGATTTACCACCTTTATTTCTTCTTTTTTTCTCGTCACGCAAATGTGACGCAAGTTCATAATTCTCGTCGGCAATCGCCTTATCCAAGGCAGCCTGCAACATCTCGTCACTTATCGTATTGACAGGCAGCGACACCCCTCTTGAGTTTTCGTTGTACGCCACAGCCTGACGTTTCATCAACCCAGTCTCCATATAAAGAGGAATACCACTCACTACGGAAAGTAATACGGCATCGGACGCACGGATAAGCAACGGTTCCAAAGTTTCTTTGTCATAAAGAAGCGTTCGATATTGACCGTCTACTATATCATCGATTACTATTTCATAATCAAAATTGGAATTATTCTTCAATATCCTGCAAAGCACTTCGGGAAGCATTATCCTTGTGATCGGGACCTTTTTGACCCTAAGTTCCAATTGCACGGCCATGGCTTTGTCGCAGACTATTGTTATTTGCCGCTCCTTGGCCTCGTCTGTCAATATGAGCAAGCCCAGATCCTCAGTCCCGACAATTTCCGATACGCCTTTAAAAACCAATCGTTCTTTTGCCATAAAACATTCTCCATAAGTAAAATCAAACGCCGGCATGCTCTTTCCGGGGACGGAACACCAATGCAAACGCCACCCCAATTACCAAAGCGTAACCGGCAAAAATGAACCAGCACGTTTGCCAATCGCCGACTGTATAAAAATCGTCGCCGACTTGCTTGCTTGCCGTATATGCATTAATAACAGCTTGCGCTCCCAATGTGCCAATCGTAGCACCGATTCCGTTGGTCATAAGGAAAAACAAGCCTTGCGCACTTGAACGTACCGACGGATCCGTATTTTTGTCGACATACAACGAACCGCTTACATTGAAAAAGTCGAATGCGACACCGTAAACAATCATTGACAGAACGAACAGCCAAACCCCGCTTCCAGGATTGCCAAGCCCGAAGAATCCGAACCTTAACACCCACGCAAACATAGCGATGAGCATCACATTCTTTATCCCATAACGCTTCATGAAGAACGGTATCAATAAAATGCAACAAGTCTCGCTCATCTGTGATAAAGATATCAGTATGTTAGCATGTTGCACACCGAACGTACCTGCGTATTCAGGCATTGCCGCGAAACTGCTTATGAAAGGATTCGCAAAGCCGTTGGTTATCTGCAAACTGACACCAAGCAACATCGAGAAAATGAAAAATATGGCCATGTCTTTTCTCTTGAACAAAGAAAAAGCCTTTAAGCCCAAAGCGTCGGCCATACTCTTCTTTTCACCACCTGAAATTATCGGACAGGCAGGAAGCGTAAAAGTATAAAGGAACAGCACGACGCTCAATACGCCTGACACAACAAACTGGTTTTGGCTGGCTTGGAACCCCATCAGGTCAACAAACCACATGGAAACGATGAATCCGATCGTTCCAAACACCCTTATCGGTGGAAAATCTTTCACTGTGTCAAGTCCGGCCTGGGTCAAGGCATTATAAGCTACCGAATTACTCAACGCCAACGTTGGCATGTAAAACGCTACCGAAAAAGAATACAGCGTAAACAGTACGGAAAAATCCGAATCGTCACCGGCCTTAATACCATATATCGCCGCAAAAAACATAAAGACGCCAGCCAACAGATGGCAAAGTCCCAATAATCTCTGGGCCTGAATCCACCTGTCCGCAATTATACCCATCAGTGCCGGCATGAAAATCGAGACTACTCCTTGCATGGAATAGAACCAACCAATATCAGTACCCATACCGATATTGCCAAGGTAACGCCCCATTGACGTAAGATAGGCACCCCAAACAGCAAACTCAAGAAAGTTCATGAGTGCCAAGCGGACTTTAAGATTCATTACTGATATTTTTTATCACCAAATGAATTGGTTTTTCTTTTATACAATATACGCTCTGCCGACCGCACGGATTTACCGCCAAACTTACTTAGTGACACTCCTTTGCATACGGCTTATCTTACGCAAGCGGACACATTGTGAACTTTGTCCACGATGGCAGGGCACGGATTATCTTATGCAAAGATAACGCAAAAAAGAATATCATCAAAATAAATAACATTATTTATATAAGCACAAACGCCTTACTTCCGCATTTTACGCAATATATCACTCATTTCCTCAAACTTGCGTCCCATATTAAGTTTAAGGTAAATATTATATAAAGAGGGTGCCCACCGTTCTTTATCCTCAGGAGCAAGAACCCTGTATTTTTCCATGTAAGGCATAGCCTTCTTGTAATAATCCAATATTTTTTTCCTATTTTTCTTTTTACCTTTCATGTCGTTTTCAAGAGCAAGTGCCAAATTTATATAAGACACACCTGCATTCAAGTAAACGTCCGGCAAAGTATCGTTACGTGCTATTAGATTATTACTTATGGCTATACAACCTAAATAGTCGCCAACATTTAACAGCATGTTGCTTTTAGCAAACAAGAACAGCGTGCTGCTTGCGTCGCTTTGAAGGGCGGTGTCGACAATTTGCATAGCTGAATCAAGTTTGTCGTTGTCATTATAATAATCCATCAACCGCGTAAAGAAAAACTTTGATTTCCTATTCTCCATAAAGCCGCGGCGCAATGTTTCCACATATTTCAAAGTATCCCGCTTTAACAAATACGCCTCAGCCATATAAATAAACGCACGTTTCCTATACTTACGGTTCGTCAAAGCCAAGTCGGAATATGCCAAGGTACTGTCCGGCTTACCTAACTTAAACCCACAAAACATCGTCCAAAAAGCTGCTGAAGAATACAGTGAGTCAATATCAGCCATTGCCGTATGGTCGGAAAACAGCGGCTGACGTTTGCAATCTATATAAGAATCCATCATTCCATACGCCAAGTCGTAATTCTTCTTACGGACAAAATAAACACCGCCATTATATAAATTCAGCCTGTACTTGTTCAGGTATTCTGAATTTTTCTTACGGTAATTAAGTTTCACGCGCCCTTTATTGTCCGGTAACATGTCTATGCTGTCAAGACTCTCGTAAGCCATGAACATTTTGCGGACGGTGGTGAAGAAAGCCGCAGTGTCAACTTTCTCTTTCAAATAAAATTTCTCGTTCGCCACTTCATATTGGGCTTTCACCGCTTCAGCCAATGTCAAATATATCTTCACATTCCGCTTGTTGGCCGAATCCTTTAGCAACTCACGCATTGACGATTCCGCCTTGTCGAGGTTGCTACGGCCCTTTATGTCTGAACGGGCTTGGCTGATCTCTTTCTTCTGCGCATAAATAGGAGAAATCATCAATAAGGAAACAAACAATACCAACAAACGTATCATGACAAACAACTTTTAAAATCCTATAAAAACAATCAGCAATGAGGGTGTGTCAAAAACACGTAGTCGTCAGGCACCGGCATGAGCCTGGCTTGTTCCACACCATAGAAATTAACGGACTATAGCTTTCGAGGTTATGCGGTCTTTTGTTTTTGCGCTATACGGTAAGGCCTTATAACCTGATAACCGTAAAACCTTATACAACGGCTTGCATACGTCCGCTAGCTTCCGATAAATCCGACGCGAAACTTCTAACTCCGGTTAACTGCTTTTCGGCACACCCTCTTCATTTACGAAATGTTCAAATTATTTTGTAAGCAATTCAGCTTCTTTCGTCTTAGCGTCGTCAGGTCCGAGCGCCCTATAGCAGCAAGTATAGAGAGAATAAGCCCAAACATTCTTGAATTCCATGGTCTTATCCATATCCTTGGCTTTTTCAAGATAACTGATAGCCTGCATATATACGTCAATTATTACCTTTTCCGCATCGGGAGACAGCCTCTTGCCATTGGCGGTTGCTTTCTCGGCCGCCTCTTGTGCTTTGTACATGTAGCAGTTACCTATCGAAGCAACGACTGCGACATTGGTGGGCTGCACGCTTACCGCCTTTGTCAAGGCTGCTACCGCCTCGTCCCATTTATGCTCGTTCATGCAGGCTTGTCCCTGCATTGCAAGAGCCGTGAAGTTGTTCGGGTCTTTTGCCAACTTTTCCTGTACAAGGGCGTTCAATCCGGCCTTGTCGTTAATCAGAATGTACATGGAGCAAATCGTGCTGAAAATAGTCTCATTGCTCTCGTCCTTAGCGTAAATCTCCTTCAACTTGCCCACATAATTCAGTGTATCGGCATGGGTCTTCAGCTGGCTCTGCATTACAGCCAGTTTAATCTGCATTGCATCTTTCGCCATGGCAGTGTCGTTGAGGGCGATGTCGGCATACTTCTCTGCCTTTGCGTAATCCTTTGCGAGATAAGCCGAACGTGCCGCATAATAAGCAATCTGTGTAAGGTTTGCGTCCTTGCTCTTATCCTGCTCCTTAAACAAAGGATAATCGGCACTCTCGACATAAGTGGCCAGATACTTGTACGACAAAGCCTCGTCCGTAGCCTGATAATGGATGCCGGCATTAATCAGATGGAAACGTATAGGATACAAGCGCTCCGCATTTGACTTATGGAACTTAGGCTTCACCTTGCCCTTTTCATTTGGCTGGTTGTCGAACTCGTCACAAGCGACACCGTTCTCAAGAGCCTGCAATACGGCATTGTAGAGCCCGACTGTGTCGTAAGCCTCCACTTTACCCGACTGCATTTGCTCGGCAAGCTGGTTGCTTGTTATCGTGCCTTGTTCTTTTGTAACCTTGTCATAAGCAAGGTCGACCAGTTTATTGTAACATTTGGCCTTGTCCTCAGCAGACATACTGCCAAGATTGGCCTTCAAGAGATTATAAGCTTCGTTATAATCCTTGATTTTTGAAATTTGCTTAAACACATCCTGTGCAAAAGCAGACGCGCTGAACACGGCAGCAAGCGCCAACATTGTTAGTTTTTTCATAAAATCAGTTATTTAATTAAACCAAGTAAATTTATTCTTTAACGTCATCCAAGTCGGCTTCGTCGTATTCACCGTCGTCGGCACCGTCGTCTTGAACATACTCTGATTCAACAGGAGCGGCAAGCGCGTCGTTCCTTATAGCCTCGCTTGTTGCGTTCCATTCCTTACGGCTCTCGGCCTCCACAAGCGCTTCAAGATCAGAACTCATCACCTTGCACACACTTGAAATCACATCGTTCTTCTTCGTCAGGTTTATAAGCCTCACACCCTGCGTGGCGCGTCCCATGATGCGGCATTCAGAGACTTTCAGGCGGATTAATATGCCGCTCTTGTTGATTATCATAAGGTCGTTGTCATCTGTTACGACCTTGATGGCCACCAGACGTCCGGTCTTTTCCGTTATATTCAGGGTCTTGACACCTTTTCCTCCACGGTTGGTCACACGGTAGTCTTCGACTTGGCTGCGCTTGCCATACCCGTTTTCGCTTACAACCATTATCGTCTCCGTATCTGGCTTGTTGACCACGACCATTCCGACAACCTCATCATCGCCGTCGTCAAGCTTCATGCCGCGCACGCCGGTTGAGACGCGGCCCATTGCGCGTACGGTGTTCTCGTTGAACCTGACGGCACGGCCGTTCCTGTCGGCCAACAACAGTTCGTTGTGTCCGTTTGTAAGGCGAACGCCTACGACTTCGTCGCCGTCAAGCACGTTTATGGCTATAACTCCGTTGGCGCGCGGACGGCTGTATGCCTCAAGGCTGGTTTTCTTTATCAAGCCATTCTTGGTGGCAAACACAACGTAGTGGCTGTTGATGAAGTTTTCATCGTCAAGGCTTCCGCGCAGGCGGAGGAACGCCTTTATGCTGTCGTCGGCCTCAATGTTCAACAGGTTCTGTATGGCACGGCCCTTGGAGTTCTTGGCTCCCTCGGGTATCTCATAACACTTCAGCCAATAGCAACGCCCCTTGTTCGTGAAGAACATCATCGTGTTGTGCATCGTCGCGGGATAAATGTATTCGGTGAAGTCGTTGTCACGGCTGTGGGCGCCTTTGCTGCCCACTCCTCCGCGAGCCTGCTCCCTGAATTCTGACAACGGCGTGCGCTTGATGTAGCCCAGATGGCTTATCGTTATGACGACGGGATCGTTGGGATAGAAGTCCTCCGGGTTGAACTCCTCGCTCGAATACTTAATCTCCGTGCGGCGTTCGTCGCCGTATTTCTCCTTCACTTCCTGCAACTCGTCTTTCATAACCTTCTTGCAAAGTTCAGGATCGTCGAGTATCTGCTGCAAATAAGCGATGCGCTTTTCTATCTCCTCATATTCCGCATGCAGCTGATCCATGCGCAGACCTGTCAACTGGCTAAGGCGCATGTCGACGATGGCCTTCGACTGAAGTTCGTCAAAACCGAAACGTTGCTCCAAATTGCGTTGCGCGTCAGACGGAGTCTTCGACGCACGGATGATGTGCACCACTTCGTCTATGTTATCGCAAGCGGTAATCAGGGCCTTAAGGATGTGTTCGCGTTCCTTAGCCTTGCGCAACTCGAACTTCGTGCGGCGTATCGTAATGTCGTGCCTATGCTCTACGAAATAGTGTACGCACTCTTTTAATGTAAGCAAGCGGGGACGACCTTTAACCAAAGCGATGCAATTAACTGAGAACGAGCTTTGTAAAGCCGTCATCTTAAACAGCTTGTTCAATATGACGTTGGCGTTTGCGTCCTTCTTTATGTCAATGACGATGCGCATGCCGTGGCGGTCGCTCTCGTCGTTGGCGTTGCTTATTCCGTCCAGCTTGCCTTCCTTCACCAAGTCGGCTATGTACTCGATAAGCTGCGCCTTGTTCACGCCGTATGGTATCTCGGTTACTACAATCTTGTCGTGCGACTCGCCGCTTTCGATCTCGGCCTTGGCTCGCATTACGATTCGGCCGCGCCCTGTGGCATAAGCGTCCCTTACCCCGGATATACCATATATATATGCGCCCGTAGGAAAGTCGGGAGCCTTGATATACTGCATAAGTCCGTCAACGTCGATATCAGGATTGTCGATATAGGCGCAACAGCCGTCGATCACCTCACCGAGATTGTGCGTCGGGATGTTTGTTGCCATACCCACGGCTATGCCGTTACCTCCATTGACGAGCAGGTTGGGTATCTTAGTCGGCATGACGGTAGGCTCTTGAAGCGAATCGTCGAAGTTGTTCGTCATGTCGACCGTGTCCTTATCGAGGTCGTCCATTATGTGCTCGCCCATCTTGGAGAGGCGGCACTCGGTATAACGCATGGCCGCAGGCGAGTCGCCGTCCACGCTACCAAAGTTGCCCTGCCCGTCTACAAGGGTGTAACGCATGTTCCAGTCCTGGGCCATGCGCACAAGCGCACCGTAAACGGAACTGTCGCCGTGAGGGTGGTACTTACCCAACACCTCGCCGACTACGCGCGCGCATTTCTTGTAAGGCTTGTCGCTCGTGTTGCCTATGCCCATCATTCCATAAAGAATACGGCGGTGCACCGGCTTGAAGCCGTCGCGCACGTCGGGCAGCGCACGTGCCACTATAACGGACATCGAATAGTCGATGTAGGAGGACTTCATCTCCTCCTCAATGTTGATTTTGATTATCCTGTCTTGGTCAAACGTACTGTTGTTATTGTCCATTTATCAGTTTATTAATTTTTATGTAAAACGCCGTTTAAGGCCATTTCCTTTCGTTCTAAGGCGTTCTGCGCCGTTTACAGCGTGCTAAATTACTGCTTTTTCACGAAGTATGGAAATCATTTAGCGCAAAACGCATGATTTTTAGCTTTATTATATTTTAGATTATGAACGAGAAACTATTATTAATTGCAAATTATGTGCGGATATTTACGAACGTCCAAAAGCCTGACGGCCGATGAGCTTAAGGCGGCAAAGATGCCTCACCCGAACATCGGTGCAAGGTACTTTGCCATCAGGTAACCGCCGCCAATGAGCCAGGCAAATAGGATGAAGGCGAGGATGAACGGCTTTGCACCGGCCTTCTTGAACTTGTCGATGCTCGTTTCGGCCCCGAGGGCGGTCATGGCCATAGTCAGCAGGAACGTGTCGAACGTATTTATTGAATCCACTACGGCGGTAGGCAGGAGGTCAAGCGAGTTAAAGCCGATGACCACGAGGAACAGTATGGCAAACCAAGGCAGCGATATTTTGCCGCGCCCCTCGCTGTCGCCGTTCTTCAGGGCGGCACGCATCACGCTGTAACTGATAATAAGAAGCACGGGTACGAGCATCATTACACGTATCATCTTAACGATTATCGCCGAATCAGACACCTCTTTACCCATGGCGTTGCCGGCACCGACCACATGCGCCACCTCGTGAACGGTGGAGCCGGTGAATATGCCCATCTCGCGCGGGGCAAGGTCGAACACCCCATTGCGGTAAAGTATCGGATAAACGAACATTGCCAAAGTACCGAATATCACGACGGTAGACACGGCCACGGCTGTCTTGTAAGGCTTCACCCGGATAGCCGATTCAGTCCCCAACACGGCGGCCGCGCCGCAGATGGCGCTGCCCACCGACGTGAGCAGGGTTATGCCGCGGTCCATCTTCATAAGCCGTCCTATAAACATGCCGCCGAGGATGGTCACGGTTACGACTATGGCGTCGATGACTATCGCGGGCAAACCAACCTCGAGAACATTCTGGAACGTGAGCCTGAAGCCGTAAAGGATGATGCCTATGCGCAACACGCGCTTCGAACAGAACTGTATGCCGGGCACCCAGGTGTCGGGCAGATTGTTGCGAAGACTGTTGGCGTAGAGCATTCCGAGGATTATGCCGACAATCATCGGGCTAAGTGACAAACTCTTGACAAACCCCATGCCGCCGATATAAAATGCGGCGCATGAGAACAGCGTGATGAGCAACACTCCGTGGAGCATGCTGCTGCGTTTTTCCGTAAGCATTCTGAAAAAAATTTAATTGGTTTATCTAAATGGGTGCAAATTTAAGCATTTATTCCCATTTAACAAAATATTGACAACTTTACGGACGTTAAGGCCAAGGCGGCGCACGCAGGCATTGGCAAAGCAAAATGTTATGGATGAGTCGAGATTCCGTGTCATTCCGTCAAGTCTGAAACGTCAACGAAAATCATCGAAACAGGAAAGCTCATACACGGAAATGCAACACGGAGATTGCAAAACAAGCCGACAGGCGTTGAAAAGTATCGTTCGGCTAATCAATAAGTTGCTCCTTGCCGACCGTAAGAATGCCTTTGGCCAACCTCAAAGGCATCCATTATCAAGCGTAAACGTACTCTTTGGCAACGTAAAAAGCAACGTAACGGTATGGGAAAATAATTATTTTTTTGCACACTCAGGCTTGGATCATCATAAGTGCAAGCTGTACAATGCGTTGCGTTTGCACGCCCTGGAGCCGCTTATACGCAGCCAAATCGTTTTGAAAATATTTTAAGCGATTCTCATGGCATCAAGTGAAATCAAAGTGTAATGCCATCGGCTAAATACGTTGACAAACGTCAACGGCTACGACTATGCCTGCGCCCTTACCGTCCGGCAGGCCATTCAGTATAGTCTACGGCGGTGTTGCCGTCGGCCGGAGAGCTTTCGGCCTGCGCTTCCAATCCATTGCCGTTCCTGTAAAGCAGTGCGCACGCCACGCAGGCGCATGCCAATGCCGCTGCAATGCAGAGCGCTACGAACAGACGCCACTGCATACGGCTGCGGCGTAGCAGGGCCGGCACGTCGGCCGCACGCGGCCGAGCCGCAACATCGCGACGCGCGCACATTGCGGCTACGCTTGCCATGCGCTTGTCGCCGGTAGCCTTGGCCATGTCGCCCATCACCATCCCGAGCGAATAAACGTCGGCGCGGACGTCGGCCTTGGCGCTTGGCAGCAGCTGTTCGGGGGCTATATAACCCGACGAGCCGGCCGGTTGCTTCAATACGGCGAAAGTGTCAGCGTCGGCCAGACTGAAATCTATCAGCTTTATATTCAGTCCGTTATGCGTCACCATTATATTGGCAGGCTTCAGGTCGCGGTGCATTATCTGCTTACTGTGCATGTAAGCGAGCGCGCCGGCCAACTGTCCGGCGAACTTCACGGCCAATGCCTTTGTCAGCGCGCCACGGCTTATCATGTCGTTGAGCGTGCAGCCATCGACACGCTCCATGATAACGGCCGGGCCAAGCTCTCCTACGTCCTCCATGCCTAGCGTGCGGCAGATGCAGGGATGGTCGAGCTGCAGACCTATCTCGAACTCCTTCGCCAACGCACGGCGGTATAACGGAACATAAAGGTAGTCGGCCTTGAGGCATTTCAGCACATACGCCTTTCCATAGCGTGAGGCATGAAAAAGACGCGCGTGGCCGTGGGGCGAGACGTAGAACCCACGCAGCGAAGTAAACCCTCCATGCACCGCAGCATCCGCCTGCGCTCCAACTTCGTCGTCTATCCGTCCTACGTATCCTGACGTCCCATCCTGTACGCATTCACCGATATTGCCGTTAACACTATCCATAAAAGTCAGCTTATAACGTTTATTATTGTCAGTCCGCCGTTGCGTCCGGCTACAAACGGAGCCGTACGCGCGCCGCCGCGCTCTACGTATGGCAAGTAAAGAGGCTGCCCTTTGATGAAGCATCCCGTAACGAACCTGTCGCCCCGGGCAAGCTTGCTGTTGGCCGAATAAACCACTTCGTAAATACTGTCGCCGAAGTAACTGAGGTGTAACAGCCTGTTTGGACTCCACCCTATCTCTACGACGCTTCCCGGCCGCAGCTCGGCACTGGTAAGCTGGTTTGCGTCGAAGAAAGAAGAGTTATACCTTACGCTCGTCTTAAGCCACGACTTAAAGTCGGCGTAATCCTTATGGCCTATGTACTGCGCAAGAATGTCGAGCGTACACGTGCGCGGCTTATGGCTGTCGCCCACGTAACCCCACAAGCGCTTCAAAGTCGAAGCAGACAGGCGCAAGCCCGTCAGTCGGTCTACGTGAAGCGAGAACTCCTCGAAGTCGGTCGTCGTGCCAAGCACTTTTCCAAACTTCCGCTCTACCAGCTGTTTCAGTTCTTCTATCTCAGGTGTGTTCATTTCATGTAATTTACATTCCCGTTATATTGTCAAACATCCCCCACGTGCCGTCGGCCTTATACATGCCGAGACGCGCCGAAGAGACGTGCAGCACGCACTTTGAGAAAAGTCCGTCGTAAGACGTACTGAAAGCATTGTCGTTGCACACGGGCGGATAAGCTGCCTCCACGTAGAGATGCTCCAAAGGACAGCCGTCGAAGGCGTAATCGGAGATAAGCTCCGTGCCGGCACCGAGCCTTACCGCCCTCAGCGCACGGCAAGCTTGGAACGCCCCTGTGGGTATAAGCCGGAGCCGCGCCGGCATCACCACTTCCTCTACCTTGCTGCCGTAAAACGCGCCTTGCCCCATCTTCTCAAGTCCTGGCGGCAGGGTGAACCTCGTTATGTTGCATTCCCTAAAAGCATAATCGCCTACCGATGTCACTGTTTCAGGCAGGGAATAATCACCACCCTTACCCATGGGGAACCATGTTATCTCTGTCACACCGGCGTTGAACAACACTCCGTCGACGCTCTTGTAGCGTTCGTTGGCCGGCGACGCCTCGACGGCCTGCAGTCCGTAACAACCTGACGACGGGGCAACTTCAACAATGTCGGCAGGTATGTCTATACGCTCCAGGGATACGCAGCCGAGGAAAGCATCTTTCTCTATAACCTTGGCCGAAGACGGCAGGGCCACGTCCTCAAGCCTGTCGCAACCGGCGAAAAGGCCGTATCCTATAACATCGTCCTCGGTATACCGCGAAGCACCGTAGCTTCCGCCTCCGCCCACTATGTGCGCGTCAGTCATGTTGACGTGTACAAGCACGCCTTCCGTAGCCGAGCCGTCGGGGGCGCGGCCCATCATCCGCCTGAGCAGGCACAGGTCGTCGCCGTTGACCGGGCCTGCCAGCGACAGTGAGGTAAAACCGTAAACGTCACCGCCTATCAGTTCTGCGAGTTCTCCCGCCACGGCCAGTACGACGGCGTCGCCGGTGACAATCGACAATGCCCCGCCCACAGTCTCGCCCACGGCATTGGCCGCGTAGGGACGGATTTCGTATGAAGCGTGCCGTCGCAGTCCGCCTATGCGCACACGGTAAGTGTCGCCGACGTTTCCCGACGCTGCCACCCTAAGCGTATCGCCCGACGCCACGTCCCTTATGCGGCATCCCGTCGCCGTCACAGCCTCGCCACCGTCGCTCACGATGCCGTATTCCACGATTACGCTCGTAGGCCCCTGGCTGAGCAACGACAAGCCGGTAACCGTCGGAGGATCGTTCGGCACTGTGGTGAACACGCACGTGTCGCTGCCAAGCGTAACCCGTCCGTTGTCCCCATGCAGCCGGAATGAATATTCAGTGCCGGCAGTAAGTCCCGTCAGCCTATATGAAACACGTCCCTCCCCATCGACCTCTACGGCCGGCGACGACATGTCCATACGGCCGTCGGCGCCGTAGACGAACCTCAGTTCGGGCACCGGCGTATCGCCGTACATGATTATCCCACCGGTAACGGTGGCCTCGGTCCTGGTTACTCCTACAGCCCCGCCGACATAAAGCCGCGGCTCCAAGTTGGCGGGAGTTTCCACGCCGTCGCACGCCGATAACAAGAGAACGGCCGTAAGAAAGAACAACATCTTATACATAATATCCACTTTTCATATAATGAACCGTATGCTTACGTTTTCATCATCATTACAGACAAATGCCAAGGCCTATCACCGCCTGCCACTGCCGCCCTTTCAATGCCAGCACCGAGGCAGACATGCTTATACGTCCGTAAGTAAGCAACAGGCCCGCTTCGGCCGCAACACCCTCGTGCGTAAGCCCCTCATTAAGCACGTAACCGCCGCCCTCGCTCACGGCAAGCTGCCACGCCACGGCAGAGCGGCCGTAACCCACGCCGTAGAACAGTCCGAGCCACCTGAGAAGACGGTGGGCGGCACCGGCAGTTACGGCGAAATTCGAGCGGCGCACCTTACCTGTATAATAAGGTTTCACGTCTTCGCCCGGCATGAATCCCTCACCGTCGCATGTTCCAACGGTACGGCCAATACCGCGGAAACCGGCCTGGGCATGCACGAAAAAACCATGACGAGCCATGAGGACGAACATCGCTCCCCACGACGGACCGCCCTCGTGCAGCGAAACCGCAGCCAAAGCATGCATCCGTACCGGCACTTTCGGCCTGCGCCCGCCTACCACCACGGTGTCGGTGACCGTCCGCATCAGCACTACGGTGTCCTTTTCCTGTGCAATAAACCGTGTCGGGATGTCTATGGCAAGTTCATAAACGACATGGCTTTCAAGGGTTTCGGGGAAACGGTAATCCCTCAATACGCCCCACTGCGGATGCTTTATCGTAAGAAGCTTCGTACCACCCGGTAAGTAAAGCCAGATCTCACCAACCTCATTGCGTCTTTTCACTATGCCCAAAGGTGACGAGAACGCAAAGTCGTCCGTAGCCGCCACCTTTACAAGGGCGCAGGCATCGCCGTTAAGATCGCGCACCGGGGTGATGAACGCGCTCACGTCGTTCGGCAACACCCTGAATCCGGACACCTTAAAACCTATGCCCGTCAAAGTGTCGCCTGCGGCCGTCCCGGCACGGCCGGCAGGCCCGGAACCCTGTCCATTGGCCACGACCGACACAGCGGCCGCAACCACGACCAAGAGCAACAACCTATACGCCGTCATATTATCACCTTAAGTTAAAATCGCCTATGCTTATCACGTCGTCAACACCCTCAACGTCCTCCGCCGGCTGCCACGTCCTTACATGGATGAGCGGCATCGCCTCGTCGCGGAAGTCCCAAAGCAGGAACAGCCATCCGTCATCCGAATATTTGTCGCCGGCATAACGCTGGCGCAAGCTGACACCGTAGATGCCGTCAACCGTAGGATGGCGCATTATACGGAAATCGGAAAACTTCACGTCTATCCGCCTGTTGGCGGCAAAAGCGGCGCGAAGGCGCGACAGATATCCATCCTTTGTGCGCAAATAATACTCAACGCGCCCATCGGCTGCATAACCGCCTGACGCCCCGGGAGCCGGACGCACCACGTTGCCGACTATTATCAGCGCATTGTCACTGAACACCTGGCGCAAGAAGTCAATGTCTTTCGTCACATACGCGGCACGGAAATGCTCGCAATAGTTCAGGATGACCCGCCGCCTTTCCGCGTCGTCTACATCAAGCCTGCCCGACAACACCTTAGCCGCCTCCGCCCTGAACGGATTGTCCCTGCCAAGCCGGCGCAAATCTCCGTCGCCGAGCTTGCCTGGCTCCGGCCGACGTTTGCCGCCACTGGCCGGCGCACCGGACCGACAGCGGCCTTGTTCTTCCGTTTTCGGTGCAAAATCAGTATTTCCGCGCCGTGTCTGCTCATATTCCACCGCCTCGTCCGTATGCGGGAACGCAACAATGCCGTCCCTGTCTATATATCCAACGCGCCCGGTAGACTTCTCACGGAAACGCAGGCGGCCGCCGCGGAAACGCACGTCGAGCAAACAATTGCGCACAGGCACGTTGAACAGCATGTTGCCGTCGGCATCCTCGACAGCATAGCGCCTGCCTCCGTCCGCACTGATCCTCTCTACAAGCCTGCGGCCTTCGTAAAGCCCGTAACTTACCTCACGGCCCGTATCTACGCTGAAAGCGGGCGACAGCCACAATGCCGCCGCCACGCCCCATAGGATAAGCGTTAATGCAAATAATACGTATATAGCCGTTTTCATTACGCAAGTTTACTGCCAATCCTGTATTTCGCCGCCGATTTCAATCTTAACCTGGTCGGGATTGTCAGATATTACCATATTCACAAGATGTTCTACGCCGGGCTTGAACTGGAAGGTACTTTCAAATACGTATGACACACCTTTCATCACGACTTCGACCAAGGGCATGCGGTTCTCAACACGTTGCGGCACTACTATAGCCGAAAACATGAAATCGCTTTCCTGTCTTGTCTTGATTGTCGTCCTCGTGCCGCGTACGTAGCGCGTAGCAACGCCGGCGGCCAAGTCGACAGTTGCCTCAGGCACGGTATTGTGTACATACACCACTGCATCGGTAGGCATGTCGCCTTCAAAGTCCTCGCCCTTTATCAGCCGGATTGTCAGCTTGCTCATTATATGCCTGAATGTCAGGTTAACAGGAGTGTTTGACGCACTGACCCCTTCAGTCTTGGCGTAAAGTAAGTCGCTGGACTCGTAACCGTCCAACCCATCCGAGCCGCCGACGGCTCCTTGGTCGGTGCTTACGTTGAAAGGAAGGTCGCTGATTGAGCTCACATTATTCATATAGGGATAATAGGCATAAGCGTTAAACTTGCCCTCGTCCCAATATAAGGTGCGCCCTGCCGTCCATGCACCGCCGTTGCATGTCAGAAGCTCATTGTTTACCAAGTTGCCTCCTATCTCCAACGGCGCGTCCGTCGCGGCGACGAACAAGCCTATCCTGTCTCCATTCTCGAAGTTGGTGTCGGTCACCCTTGTGCGTTGCGCCGGATGAGTTACGGTAAATGTCATCGGCGTATGCCTGGCGTCAACGGGCACGGATTGTGCCGTCTCCTCTTGGGAACACGCCGACAAGCCTAATATTGTTAACGCAAGAATTGCGTATGTTATTATATTTTTCTTCATTTTTTCATGTTTTTAGTTCGTCAATGCCTTTTTGCCTTTCTTACCTTTTTCCCCTCAAGCGGACTGCCTTTGTGGATCCGAGGCGGCATCTGGTAGCTGTGCATGGTGCGTCCGCTCACCTTTACGTCGGCGTTGCGGGTAACGTTGCCTGCGTCGCGCTTGTCGTTGGCTACGAATTCCTCGAACGAGTATGTCTCGCCGGCGTAGCGTTTGATGCGCTTAACGATGCTCTCGCGGCTTATCGTGCTGTAATAAGGTATGTCGTTGTTCATGCACGAGTTCTGCTCCGAGCGGAACACTCCGCGGTTGTGCATGAAGCCGCCTTCGAATATGTCTACGATGTCGCTGTAACGGCTGTCGAAGATGAGGTGGCTCCAAGGCACTTCGTGCATCTTGCCGGTAAGCGAGAGGTTGTCGTACCAACCGAGCCCCTTGGCCCAATTGAATTCCAACAAGTGGCCGCAGCACGTACACTGGCAGAAGTCGATGAACTCGTTATGGTAGATGTATTCGTCGCCGAGCTTGCCGAAGCCGTGGCCGCCGGCCTCGTGTTGGATTACTCCGCGCGAGTCGAGCGGATAGCCGTATGTGCTCTGCGGACAGAAGGCTATGGCCGAGCCGTCCTCCCACATCTGGCAGATGCCGCCGTAGTCGGTGCTGTTAGGCACTATGATGATGAGCGTTTGGTTCAGGTTGTCTTTCGTTACGGTCGGGGCGT
>CALUIJ010000111.1 GCA_944320675.1 uncultured Prevotella sp. | reverse complement strand
CACACGGAGTCCCCGGCCCCGCTATACCTTATAATAGGTATGACAGTGCCCGTTGAGGATGCAAATATACTCTATTTTGGCGATAAATCAAAGTATTTGCTCAAAATTTCGATTTTAATTCTTACTTTTGCGCAGTCGGCGCTCGCGCCGACAGTAAACAAGCAGACCAGCAGACAAGCAGACAAGGAGATTTCTTCAGCAGACAAGTGACAAGCAGACAAGGAGATTTGCTTTGAATAGGTCGGCAATGTAAAATGCAATTAAGAAAAAACATTATTTAAGTATGATAACAAATGTATCATCATTAAGCGACAAAGACAAACCTGCTTGTCTGCTGGTCTGCTTGTCACTTGTCTGCTGAATAACTCGTCTGCTCGTAATTTGTCAACTGAATAGATATGATTCTACACTACGACGTTATCGTTATCGGGGGCGGCCACGCCGGATGCGAGGCGGCCGCCGCCGCCGCGAGGATGGGCGCGCGCACATGCCTCGTCACCATGGACATGAACAAGATAGCCCAGATGAGCTGCAACCCGGCCGTCGGCGGAATAGCCAAAGGGCAGATAGTAAGGGAAATCGACGCGCTCGGCGGACACATGGGCCTCGTAACCGACAAGACGGCCATACAGTTCCGCATGCTCAACCGCTCGAAGGGGCCGGCCGTGTGGAGCCCGCGCGCGCAGTGCGACCGCGGCAAGTTCATCTGGCAGTGGCGTGCCGTGCTCGACCGCACCGACGGCCTCGACATCTGGCAGGACCAGGCCGAGGAGCTGCTCGTCGAGCACGGCGAGGCCGTAGGCGTAACCACCGTGTGGGGCGTGGAGCTGAGGGCGAAGAGCGTGGTCGTTACGGCCGGCACCTTCCTCAACGGACTGCTGCACATAGGGCGGCGCCAACTGCCGGGCGGACGCATAGACGAGCCGGCCGTGGAGCGGCTGACCGGGAGCATCACGCGCCACGGCATCGCCGCCGGACGGATGAAGACCGGCACGCCCGTGCGCATAGACCGCCGCTCGGTGCACTTCGAGGACATGGAGCGGCAGGACGGCGAGAACGACTTCCACTCGTTCAGCTTCATGTCGCCCGCCCGGCCGCTCAGGCAGCTGCCCTGCTGGACCTGCTACACTAACCCCGACGTGCACGCCGTGCTCATGGGCGGACTGGCCGACTCGCCGCTGTACAACGGACAGATACAGAGCATCGGCCCGCGCTACTGCCCGTCGATAGAGACCAAGCTCGTGACCTTCCCCGACAAGGGGCAGCACCCACTCTTCCTCGAGCCCGAGGGCGAGGACACCAACGAGATGTACCTCAACGGATTCTCGTCGTCGATGCCGATGGACGTGCAGATAGCCGCCCTGAGGCGCATACCGGCGCTGCGCGACGCTAAGGTTTACCGCCCGGGCTACGCCATCGAGTACGACTTCTTCGACCCGACGCAGCTGCGCCACTCGCTCGAATCCAAGATAGTGCCCGGCCTCTTCCTCGCCGGACAGGTGAACGGCACCACGGGATACGAGGAGGCCGCCGGCCAGGGGCTCGTGGCCGGGGTAAACGCCGCACTGCGCTGCACGGGCGGCGCGCCGTTCACGCTGCGCCGCGACGAGGCTTACATCGGCGTGCTGATAGACGACCTCGTGACCAAAGGCGTAGACGAGCCTTACCGCATGTTCACCAGCCGCGCCGAGTACAGGATACTGCTGCGCCAGGACGACGCCGACGCACGGCTCACCGAGCGCGCCTACGCCATCGGACTCGCCACGCGCGAACGCTACGACCACTGGACCGTGAAGAAAGAGGCCGTAGAGCGTCTGACCCATTTCTGCGAAACTACGCCCGTAAAGCCGCACGACATAAACCCGGCACTCGAAGCGCTCGGCACCACCCCGCTGCGCGAGGGCTGCAAGATAGCCGACCTCATAGCAAGGCCACAGCTCACGATGAAGATTCTAGCCGACATCCTGCCCGGACTGCGCCAGGCGTTGGAATCGCTGCCCGACCGCAAGGAGGAGATAACTGAGGCCGCTGAAATCAAGATGAAATACAAGGGCTACATAGAGCGCGAACGCCTCGTGGCGGAAAAGATGCACCGGCTGGAGAACATAAAAATACGCGGGCACTTCCGCTACTCGGAAATGCAACAGCTATCGACCGAGGCGCGGCAGAAGCTCGAAAAAATCGACCCCGAAACGCTCGCCCAGGCCAGCCGCATACCAGGCGTGTCGCCGAGCGACATCAACATCATGTTGGTGCTCATGAAACGCTGACGCCGGCAATGTTCCACGTGAAACAAATCGACGATTTTTTATTTATCAAATCCGTTGGAAACGTCTGTAATATAGCAACATACGGACAAGAGCCACAAAACGGCTTGAACGTAAAAACCGTCAAGTTTCACGATGGAAAGGGGCACTTGCCAAGGCCTTACGCAGGCGCAAGGAGCACAGCCCGAAAACGGCAACGACACGCACGGCGGCCGACGGCAGGGCGCGCCCTACTCCGCCGCGCGCGGCCTGCCGCCGACGGCCCGGCAAAAGCCGTCTTCCGCCTTGCAAAAGGCAAGCTTTCATCATGCGAAAGACAAGCTCCGGCAAGGCAAAAGACAAGCTTTAGGAAAGACGGTAAAAGCTGCGCTCCGGCAAAAGCGGAAACCAAAGTCCGCCGGACTAACAAGGCATGTATGGCAAAAGGTTCCGTCAGGCTAATCCGGCCAACCAGGACTATAAGCCCCACCGGCCAGGCAAGTCCGATAATAATATTAATGTAACAATAAACTATAACGGCAATAAAACCAATTAAAGAGAAAATGAACAACAAGACACTGCTGGAAAATCTGAGGTGCATCCCGGATTTTCCGAAAAAAGGAATCAACTTCAGGGACGTAACCACGCTGTTCGACAATCCCGACTGCCTGCAAATAATGGAGGACGAACTGTACGACCTCTACAAGGACAAGGGCATCACTAAGATTGTAGGCATCGAGAGCCGCGGCTTCATCATGTCGTCGGCCTTGGCCGTAAGGCTCCACGCCGGCGTTGTGCTCTGCCGCAAACCGGGCAAACTGCCGGGCGAGACTATCCAGGAGAGCTACGCCAAGGAGTACGGCACCGACACCATCGAGATACATAAGGACTCGATAAAGAGCGACGACGTGGTTCTGCTGCACGACGACCTCCTGGCTACGGGCGGCACGATGAAGGCCGCATATAACCTCGTGAAGAAGTTCAACCCGAAGAAAATCTACGTCAACTTCATAATCGAGCTTACGCGCGAGGGACTGCACGGCCGCGACAACTTCGACAAGGACACGGAGATAACCACGCTGCTGAAAGTGTAAAGAGAATTAAGAATTAAGAATTAAGAATTAAGAAAAATTGCCTTGTGGCTATAAAGCAGGTTGGGCAAGCATGACGTCAACCTACAAAGCTATTTTTCTTAATTCTTAATTCTTAACTCTTAATTCTTAATTAGCCCTCCGGCTAAAGTTTCACGTGAAACATTGTTTTTGAAAACCCTTTCATATAAAGCACTTACACGTCATGACAAAAGAAGAAAACGAGAAGAGGCTGGAGCGGCTGAAGACCATCGTGAGCAACATGCCCGCGAAGCCGGGCAGCTACCAGTACTACGACGAGTGCGGCACGATAATCTACGTGGGCAAGGCGAAGAACCTTAAGGCCCGCGTGTCGTCGTATTTCCACAAGGAGGTTGACCGCTTCAAGACGAAAGTGCTCGTAAGCAAGATCCACAACATTACGTACACCGTGGTCAACACCGAGGAGGACGCCCTGCTCTTGGAGAACAGTCTCATCAAGAAATACAAGCCCAAGTACAACATCCTGCTGAAAGACGGCAAGACGTATCCCTCGATTTGCGTCACCAACGAATACTTTCCGCGCATATTCAAGACGCGCACCATCAACAAGAAATGGGGCACCTTCTACGGCCCTTACAGCCACGTAGGCTCGATGTACGCCGTGCTCGACATCATCAAGAAGCTCTACCGGCCGCGCACATGCCGCTACCCCATAACCCGCGAGGGCATCGAGCAGGGCAAATACAGACCCTGCTTAGAGTACCACATACAAAATTGCGGCGCGCCGTGCGTGGCCAAGCAGAGCTACGAGGACTATCAGGAATGCATCGCCCAGGCGCGCGAGATACTTAAAGGGAACACGCGCGAGCTGCAACGCAAGCTTTACGCGCGGATGATGCGGCTGGCCGAGGAAATGCGCTTCGAGGAAGCCGAGGCTCTGAAACAGCGCTACGTGGCCCTCGACGGCTTCTGCGCCAAGAGCGAGGTTGTGAACCATTCGATTACGGACGTCGACGTTTTCACCATAACCGACGACGAGAACACGGCCTTCGTGAACTACATGCACGTAACCAACGGCTCTATAAACCAGGCGCAGACGTTCGAGATGAAGAAGAAATTAGGCGAGACGGCCGAGGAGATACTCCAGCTGGCCATCGTGCAGATACGCGAGCGCATGGGCAGCCGGTCGAGGGAGATAATCGTGCCGTTCGCCATCGGCGTGGGTATCGAGGGAGCAACGCTCACCGTGCCGCAGCGCGGCGACAAGCGCAAGCTGCTCGAACTGTCGGAAATGAACGGCAAGCAGTACCGCTTCGACCGGCTGAAACAGGCCGAGAAGCTGAACCCCGAGCAGAAATCGGTGCGCCTGATGAAAGAGATCCAGGACGCGCTGAAGCTGCCGAAAATGCCTTACCAGATAGAGATGTTCGACAACTCTAACATCCAGGGCACCGACGCCGTGGCCGCCTGCGTGGTGTTCAAGAAGATGAAACCGAGCAAAAAGGACTACCGCAAGTACATAATAAAGACCGTAACGGGGCCCGACGACTACGCCTCGATGCAGGAAGTGGTGCGCCGAAGATACTCGCGCATGCTTGAGGAAGGCCAGCCCCTGCCCGACCTCATCATAACCGACGGCGGACAGGGGCAGATGAGCGTGGTGCGCGAGGTCGTAGAGGGCGAGCTCGGGCTCGACATCCCCATCGCCGGACTGGCCAAGGACGACCGCCACCGCACCAACGAACTGCTCTACGGACTGCCGCCCGTCGTCGTAGGGATGAAGGCCGACAGCGAACTGTTCCGCCTGCTTACGCACATGCAGGACGAGGTGCACCGCTTCGCCATAACGTTCCACCGCGACAAGCGTTCGAAGCACGCGCTGCACTCCGAGCTTGACGACATACGCGGCAT
>CALUIJ010000110.1 GCA_944320675.1 uncultured Prevotella sp. | reverse complement strand
TGATTTTGTATGCGAAAATTTCAATTTTTAAGGGTTATTCTCAAAATATGGCTGCTTGATTTTTTTATACCAGACAAAATGAAAAAGAGAGTGAATCAAATATTTCTCAATTTGATACACTCTCATTTGTTTTTCTGTTAATTCCAAAGTCCTGACAGTCTTGCGCTAATAATAAAACACATTATGATGTAATTAATCTTTGACAGTCATTTGATAAGCGTGAGAAATTATCACATTTGCTCTTCGCAACCTTTTATCATGTTTCCAAGTTGGCTTATGCGTGACGCCCTGTCTTTCCTTGGGAACCGGGTATAATAAGCCAAGGCGGACTTGAAATATTCCGCCGCCTTGTCCCAATCTTCTTTGAACATATAACAAAAACCGAGGCGGAACAGGGCGTCTCCTTTTTCGTTTGGGCGGCAAACGAGTATAAATTTTTCGTATAGCGGAATGGCTTTGTCATACCGGTTAAGCTCGAAGTGGCTTTCGGCGGCAGCGTTGTAATACACGCTGCGTTCGTTTGGCGAATAAACGTCAAGTTCCGGTATAGCTTCGTCCAAATATCTGCACGCCTCCTCGTATTCCCATTCGTGGTAATGGCAGATGCCGATGTAAGCCTTGAAGCGTGGGTTCAGCTTGTATTTTTTGTCCAATTTCATGAACATTATCAACGCTTCGTGGTATTTGCCTCCTGCGAAATAGTCAAGAGCCATGCCCAGTTTGCGCGTGTCAGACATTCCGCCGCTCTGTGCCGCCGCCGTGGTGAACACTGTGCATACAATGATGATTAAATGTATCAGGCGTTTCACTTTGTGTAAAAATCAATGAGGTGTTGCAAGGCTCTGCGGCAGACGGGACAAAACTCCGGGTTGTCATTTGTCCTCATCCTACAGTCCTGTGTGCCTCGGTACACGCCTTTCAGACTGTATCCCGCTCCCTCGAACAGTCCCACTTTTGATTTCACCGTGTCCGGGTTGTCGCTTTCAGGTGTTGGCACAGCCGTGCCGGGCGTTATCAGGTCTTCCCATTTACCGTGAAAGTCTTGCAGTGTAGTGATGTTAGGCTCCCACGGTTCTACGTCGAGAGGATACATCGGCAGTTGTTCAAACTCGTAGGCGTACTCGTCGGCAAGTCCTCCGAAGCTGTGGCCGAATTCATGCACTACCACGGGGTTAAACTGCTCGTTGTGAGTCATCGATAACACGTAAGAGTTAAGTATTCCCCCGCCGCCGTATTTATCGGTGTTCACCAGTATGACGATGTGTTCGTAAGGCGTTCCGGCCAGTTTGTCATGCAGTGTGTATAGGTTAAGCGTCGTGAGGTACCGGTCTGAATAAAAAGTGTCGAAATGCGAGCCCAGCGCGGTGTCTTTCCAAACGCCTTTTGACGGTTCGCTTGTGCCGCTTTCGTTCGAGGCGGACTTTACGGCGATGATGTTAAATTTATCCCTTGACGATTTGAACGGCTCGTGGGCGAAGATGGCTTCCATTGCTTCCCTTGCATCGTTGACGAATGTCGTCATTTCGCTTTCGGTGTATCCTTCGGCTACGAAAGCTATGTGTATGCACTTTGTGGTGTCGGCGGCTTGTTGCAGCGTAGTGTACGGTGTGACATTCCTTTCTCCGGTGCGGCGTATCAGGATGTCGGTAGGTGTCACTGTATGTGTGTATGACGACGTAACCTCTCTCCGGCTGTTGCGCAGTTCCACAGTTACGTCAACGGTGTCTTTGGGCATCGGTATCAGAAACACGTTCTCAAAGGCCTTTCCCGGTCCTGCGGCGGCGTCATAAGTCAGCCATTCTTGGAACAGTGTAGAGAAAGAGTTTTTGTATATCACGGTGTCCGTGCCATGCTTCCTGACAGTTATCTGTCCGTTGCCTTCCACCGGGGTTTCGGCGAGCCGTTGCCGTTTGCCGTACCAGCGGGGTATTGAGCAGATGTCTGCCAGGCTGATGTCTTGCCGCAACTTGTTGCCCGAAAAGACATAATCCATACGCAGCGTCATGTCCGTGAAATACGTGTCGAAGTCTTGGCCTTTAACGCTTGTCAGGCATACGCTTGCAAGGATTAAGGCGAGCAGGTATGATGCTTTTTTCATTTATCTGGAATACTTTTAAAGAATGCCCTCATTCACCCAACCATTCAGAAAGGGCATGCCTTCATCAGCTGTTTAACATAGTCACGTGTCCAGTCGTTTTCGTGCAACACCTGTTCACCGTATTTCAGGATGTCGATGTCCATTTTCACTATGTTGTTAGTCCGTGCCCGCTTCCTGTTGCCGCACAGTTTTTCTATGTGCTTCATGGCCTTGGTGATATTGGCCAGGTTGTGTGCCGTGTGTGTGAACACAAGGCAGTTGAGGAAGTTCCCGGAGGCTATTCCCACGGGAACAGTCCACATCCGTTCGCTGAACACGATGTCGTCGCCGAACATATCTTTCAGCCTTGAAATGGCTTCAGACATACACGCCTCTTGGTCGCAGTTGCTCCCAAGTGCCAGTATCAGTTCCTTGTTCTCGGTCATGTTGTCTGGTTGTGTTATCGCCTTTGGGCTAAGAAGGCTTCAGCCTTTTCCAGGTCGGCCGGCGTGTCTATGCCGATGGTTTCAACCTTTGTTACGCCCACCTTTATCTTATATCCGTTTTGCAGCCATCTCAGCTGTTCGAGGCTTTCGGCTATTTCGAGGCTCGATTGCGGCAGTTTTGTTATCTCTGCCAGCACATTGCGCCTGTAAGCGTATAGTCCTATGTGTTTCAGGTAGTTGAATTTGCCGAGCCAGGCCTGCTTTTCGGCGTTCCTGATATAGGGTATTACGCTTCTGCTGAAATACATGGCGAAGCCGTTGTTGTCGCATACGAGTTTCGGCGAGTTGGGGTTTTCAAGATCCGCCAGTGTGTCGTTTTCGGTAAAAGGGCGCCCCAGCGTTGCAATCATTGTCTGCGGGTCGTCGAAACATTCGCACACAGTGCGTATCTGCGACTCGTGTATGAACGGTTCGTCGCCTTGGATGTTGATAACCACGTCAAAGTCTTTACCTATCTTGCTGGCCGCCTCTTCTATCCTGTCAGTGCCGCTTTTATGGTCAGGCGATGTCATCACGACCTTGCCGCCGAACTCTGTTACGGCGTTGAAAATACGGTCGTCGTCGGTAGCCACATATACATCGTCCAAGACTTTTGCCACTTGTTCGTAAACTCTTTGTATCATGGGCTTCCCGCCCAAGATTGCCAACGGTTTGCCGGGGAAGCGCGTTGAGGCGTATCTTGCCGGTATGATGCCTGCAAAGTTCATAAGCTATGTTTTTTTATGTTTTTACAAAGGTAATGCAAATCAGGTGAAGTGCAAAATAAAACGGTGAGAAACGAGTTTTTATTCAATTTTTTTGAGGCAGATTATCGTTATTTGCCACTTCAGTCTGACAAATGCTTCAGCAAGTTCATCCTGCATGATTTTTTGGCGGGTAAGTATTCGGCAAACGAGTTGCAATGTAAATCAAGAATGTGCAGAATGTAAAAAGAAATCAAGTGAATGCTTACATACTGATTTCTTGTTTAACATTTAAAACGCAGTAGCCACATGAAAATCTATACGTCAGTAGAATAACGTTAAAAATCGTGTGCAAACGTAACATCTTGAATTACACGTTTATACGTGAAATCCTGCCGCTTTGTGCAATCAGTGGCGGCTTTTTCCGGCAGCAAAAGCGGCCTTTCTCATCATTGACGATACCATTTAACGGTGTCAATGGCGGTAAACGGACTTGTCGTTTGTGCCCTTTTGCACCATGAAAGGGCACAAACGGCTGTGCCAAAGGGCGTAAACCACAGATAAAACTGCCGTTTACGCCATTGCAAGACTCTATTTCGATGGATTTTGTTGACGTTGTCCGATTGACGTTTTGTCACAGATATAACGGGAAATGCGATATTCTGTAATCTAAGCCTTGCTTTCGGTCGAGCAGGCGGGAAAAAGGGGCGGGTAGTGGACGGTGCATATTTACAGATATGAATATTTCCCAATAAATCAGAATTGCAGTTTGATTTTTATCAAATATTTTTGCCGTTTGATGAAAATATATTACTTTTGGTGATAAATTTAAAAAGACACTCGTGAATAAATATATATTACTCTCATTTATGCTTGCTTTGCCGTTGGCCGCCGCCGCCCAGAAGATAACGCTGGGTTCGTGCGAGACGAAGGACGGCGGTATGTACCAAGGCGAGATGGTTTCAGGCAGGCCCAACGGCAAGGGAAAGACTGTCTACAAGAACGGTGACACGTATGAAGGCTCATACGTAAAAGGTAAACGTCAGGGTTATGGCGTTTACACTTTTTCAGACGGTGAGAAATATGACGGCGAGTGGTTTCAGGACCAGCAGCACGGCCGTGGCACATATTACTTTATGAACAACAACAAGTACGTAGGCCTGTGGTTTCGTGATTACCAGCAGGGGCACGGGGTGATGTATTACTATAACGGCGACAAGTACGACGGCGACTGGTTCCAGGACAAGCGCAACGGCAACGGGAAGTACACGTATAGCGGCGGAGCCTATTACGACGGCGAATGGAAGGACGACAAGAAATGGGGCAAGGGCTTCTTTGACTGGGGCGACGGCACCACATACGACGGCGAATGGAACAACAACCTGCGTTCGGGATACGGCATTAACAAGTATGCCGACGGCGATGTGTACACAGGCGAATGGCTTGAAGACGTGCAGAACGGCAAGGGCATTTACAAGTTCCAGAACGGCGACGTCTACGAGGGCGATTACGTGCGGGGCAAGCGTACAGGCGAAGGTATCTTCACGTTTGCCAACGGCGACCGCTACACGGGGCATTTCACCAACGGCGACAAGGACGGCCACGGCGTGTTGCAGTGGAAGAATGGCGATGTGTACAACGGATATTGGAAGGCCGACAAGCAGAACGGCCACGGAAAACTGACTAAGAAGAACGGTGACGTGTACGAAGGCGAATTTAAGGACGGCGTGTTCAACGGCGAGGTGATAATCCATTATGCCGACGGCGCCAAATTCAGAGGCATTTACCGTGACGGGAAAAGGAACGGCAAAGCATTGGAAGTGGACAAAGACGGCCGCCGCTTTGAAGGCACGTACAAGGACGATTTGCGCGATGGCAAATATATAGAAAAAGACAGTAACGGCAACATCGTCTCACAAGGAATGTATATTTTAGGCAACAGAGTTCAATAATAATCTTTTAAATTTTAATGTTATGGTAATAGACACACTTGACAACTTGGAGAAATACGTATCGCTTAACCCTTTGTTTAAGGAAGTGGCAGAGTTTATCAAAGTTAACGACCTGAACAGCCTTGAAGCCGGAAAGCACCAGATAAAGGGTGCCGACCTGTTTGTCAACATCCAAGTGGCCAAGGGCAAGACGAAAGAGACAGCCTTGCTTGAGACACACAAGAAGATGATAGACATACAAATACCGCTCAGCGCGCCTGAAACTTACGGATACACACCGCTGTGCAGACTGCCACAGGCTGATTACAACGAAGAGAAAGACATCACGAAATACGAGGGCGCAGCCGACACTTACGTAACTTGCAAGCCCGGCGAGTTCGCAATATTCTTCCCCCAAGACGGCCACGCGCCCTGCATCACTGACGCATCTGAGATAAAGAAGGCTATATTCAAGGTGTTGGCTTGACGTTTAATTTAAAACTCAAGATATGGTGACAAGAAAGACCAAATCAACGAAGCCGAAGGCCGAGACGTCAGCCGGGCCGAAGCATATAGGCTTAGTGGCCAACGACGGTTATCTCGCCCCTTACGAGGATGCTATCAGGGGACGCCACGAACACGCCGTGTGGAAAATCAACCAACTGACAAAGAACGGCAAGGAGACGCTGGCAAGTTTTGCAAGCGGTTATGATTATTACGGCCTGCACAAGTTGTCGCGCGGATGGGTGTTCAGGGAGTGGGCACCTAACGCTACGGCTATCTACCTTGTCGGTGATTTCAGTAATTGGCAGGAACTTGATAGGTATAAGGCAAAGAGGATAGAAGGTACGGACAACTGGGAACTGAAAATATCAGAAAAAGGCATTAAGCACGGCGACCTTTACAAGATGCACGTCTATTGGGAAGGCGGCAGCGGCGAGAGGATACCGGCCTGGGCGCAGCGTGTCGTGCAAGACGATGCCACCAAGATTTTCTCCGCACAGGTGTGGAACCCGGAGCAGCCTTACGTCTGGAAGAAGAAAAAGTTTAAACCTTCAAAGAACCCGTTGCTCATATATGAGTGCCACGTGGGCATGGCTCAGGACGCCGAGAAGGTGGGCACATACACTGAGTTTAAGGATAACGTGTTGCCCCGCGTCATTGCCGACGGCTATAACTGCATACAGGTTATGGCAATACAGGAACACCCTTACTATGGATCATTCGGCTACCACGTAAGCAGTTTCTTCGCCCCGTCAAGCCGTTTCGGTACGCCGGAGGAGCTGAAAGCCCTGATAGACGAGGCCCATAAAAACGGTGTGGCAGTGATTATGGACATCGTTCACAGCCATGCCGTGAAGAATGAGGTGGAGGGACTGGGCAACCTTGCCGGTGACCCAAACCAATATTTCTATCCCGGCGACAAGCATGAGCATCCCGCTTGGGACAGTCTTTGCTTCGATTATGGCAAGGACGACGTGATACACTTTTTACTCAGCAACTGCAAGTATTGGCTTGAGGAATACCATTTTGACGGTTTCCGCTTCGATGGTGTCACCTCAATGCTGTATTACAGTCACGGTCTTGGCGAGGCGTTCTGCAACTATGGCGATTACTTCAACGGACACGAGGACGACAACGCCATTTGTTATCTTACCCTTGCCAACAAGATGATACATGAAATCAACCCCGATGCCATCACCATAGCCGAGGAAGTAAGCGGAATGCCGGGGCTTGCGGCCAAGTTCGAGGACGGAGGTTTCGGCTTTGATTACCGCATGGCAATGAATATCCCTGACTATTGGATTAAGACGATAAAGGAAAAGCGCGATGAGGACTGGAAGCCGAGCAGCATATTCTGGGAGGTAAAAAACCGCCGTCCTGACGAGAAAACCATAAGCTACTGCGAAAGTCACGACCAGGCTTTGGTGGGCGACAAGACCATCATTTTCCGTCTTATCGACGCCGATATGTACTGGCATTTCAAGAAAGGTGACGAGAACGACACCGTGCATCGCGGCATAGCCCTGCACAAGATGATACGCCTTGTTACGGCTGCGGCCATCAATGGCGGTTATCTCAACTTCATGGGCAACGAGTTCGGACATCCGGAATGGATAGATTTCCCACGCGAAGGCAACGGCTGGAGCTATAAGTATGCACGCCGTCAGTGGAACCTTGTTGACAATCATGATTTGTGTTACCACTATCTCGGCGACTTCGACCGAGAGATGCTAAGGGTGATAAAGAGTGTGCGCAATTTCCAAAACACACAGGTGCAGGAAATTTGGCACAACGACGGCGACCAAGTGCTTGCCTTTATGCGTGGCGACTTGATATTCGTGTTCAACTTCAGCCCTAACCGTTCGTTTACCGATTACGGCTTCCTTGTGCCTACAGGTTCATACGACGTTGTGCTGAATACTGACGCCAAGGCGTTTGGAGGCAACGGACTTGCTGACGACACGATGACCCACGTCACCAACTATGACCCTATGTATGTGAAAGACCATAAGGAATGGCTGAAATTGTACATACCGGCACGTTCGGCCGTAGTGTTAAAGAAGAACTGATATGACAAATTTTCATCAAGCAAACAATAGCACACTGCTCCGTTCGGCGTGTGCTATTGTTTTCATTTTGTTTGTTTTCATATATCTGTATTTCTTCCAGGCGGAACTTTTGTTCATGTTGCAGCACGTCCTGTCTGGCGGCTCAACTCATTATGATAAGGCCGTTGGCGCGGTTGTCATAACCGTCGTCCTTTACCTTGTACATATCGGTGCTAAAAAGCTCGGAGGTTTCGACGGCGCACTGTATGCGCTTACTTATTTCCCGTCATTGCTGTTGCTTGTCGTGCTGACGGGTGTTGACAGTGGTTTTGCTGTCTCCCCTTTCTGCAGTGTCTGGCTTTGGCTTGCGCCGTTGTTGATTGTCTTTTATGTGTGTGCCGCGTTGGTTTTGAAGGTAAAGTCGGGCAGGGCGTTTATTGGTACGGATAGTACTATTGTCGGTATTTTCTGGAAGAATTTGTCGCTAATGGCGTTGATGTTCATTGTAGTGTGTCTGTGCGGTAACAGTGACAGAGTGTTCCATTACCGTCTTCGGGTGGAACGTTTGCTGACTTCAGGCGATTACGGAGGTGCATTGCGGGTAGGTGAAAAGTCTGATGATGCCGATGCAAGCCTTACGATGTTGCGGGTTTATGCTTTGTCACGCAGCAAGCAGTTGGGTGAGCGGCTTTTTGAGTATTCTCTTGTGGGTGGTTCCTCTGCATTGTTGCCCGACGGAAAGGATGTGCGTTGCCTGTTTTATCCTGAAAGGCAGATTTTCAAGGCGTTGAGCATCCGTAAGAAAGGAAACATGACACCTATGGAATATTTGCGCTACATTGAAACCAACGGTCTCGCGATGAAGCCTGCTGCGGATTATGTGCTTTGCGGATATTTGCTCGACAAAGATTTAGACAGTTTTGTCAAGGCTGTAATGCGTAGATACGACGTGTCTTCACCGTCGTTGCCAAAGCATTACAAGGAGGCTTTGACGCTCTACACACATCTTCGTTCCAATCCGTCGGTAGTTTATCATGATGAGGTAATGGACGCCGATTATGCCGATTTCCAAAGCCTTGGGCGTAAATACAAGGACAAGACAGAACGCGAGGCCTATGTCAGGGATATGTTCGGCGGTACTTATTGGTGTTATTATTTTTACGGAAACGCACATTTTTGACAATTTGTCAGACAGCGTTTTTAGCGGAAACATTGCTATATTTATAAAAGGTGGCCTTTCCATAAACGATAAAAGGCCACCTTTATTATTGGTTTTCATTTGTGTCACAGTAGTAAACTGCCTATCTGGTAAACGCAGGCCGACACTATCCATGCCAGCACAGTGGTGTAGCAGGCGGCAAACGCCGCCCAACGCCAGCTGCCGGTCTCACTCTTGATGGCGGCGATTGTGGCTATGCACGGGAAGTAAATCAGTACAAACAACAGGTAAGAGAATGCTATGAGCGGCGTTACGCCGTCGGCTGTCATCTTCTGCCTTAATATTTCGTATTTGCGTGTGTTGTCTGCAGTGTCGTCAGCAACGGTCTCATCGTCGGCATAAAGCACTCCCATTGTTGACGCTACAATTTCCTTTGCTCCTACACCGGCAATGAGACTGACGTCAAGTTTCCAGTCAAAGCCCTGCGGACGGAACACCGGTTCAATGGCTTTGCCTATGCGTCCTATGTAGCTTTGTTCTTGCTGAGCCTGTCTGTCAAGCTGTTCGTTGTGCGGGAAATAGCCTAAAGCCCAGACAATTATGCTTGCCACGAGAATGATGCCTCCCATTTTCTTGAGGTATTGTTTGCCTTTTTCCCACGTGTGGCGCGCTATTGCCTTGCCGGTAGGGAAACGGTAGGGGGGCAGCTCCATCACAAACGGGGTATCGTCGCCCTTGACGAGCCATCTGCTGAACAGACGGCTCATCAGCACGGCCATGATGATACCTATGGCGTAGAGGGAAATCATCACAAGCGATTGGTATTTTACGGCGAAGAACGTGCCTGTTATCATGATGTAAATCGGCAGACGCGCGCTGCAGCTCATCAACGGTAAGACGAGTATTGTGATAAGCCGGCTGCGGCGGCTTTCTATTGTGCGTGTTGCCATGATTGCGGGAACGTTGCATCCGAAGCCCATTATCAGCGGTATGAATGATTTGCCGTGTAATCCCATTTTGTGCATCAGCTTGTCCATAATGAAGGCCGCACGCGCCATATACCCCGAATCTTCCATGAACGAGATGAAAGCATACAAAATAAGAATCTGCGGCAGGAACACTATTACTGCGCCGACGCCGGCTATGGCTCCGTCGGCAATCATGTCTTTAAGCGGGCCGTCGGGCATGGATGATTTTACGAAATCACACAATGCTCCTACGCCGGCGTCAATCCAGTCCATAGGGTATTGTCCGAGCGTGAACGTAACCTCGAACATTATATAAAGGAAGAGGATAAACAACGGGAAACCGATGTACTTGTTCGTTACTAAGGCGTCGAGAAGGTGTGTAGTCTGGTAAGTGTCTGTGTGTGAACCCTCTTCGCATCCGGCTTCTTGCAAAGCCCCGTGTATGATGCCGTATTTTGCGTTCATGATGGCCGTCTCGCTGTCTTCTTTTGTTTCCATCATGATGTAGTCGGCGGCCTTGTCGCGTATGGCGATTATTTCTCCGCCGTTGGGCAAGGTCTTGACAAAGTCCTCAACTTTCGAGTCTTTTTCAAGAAGTTTGATTGACAGGAAGCGCGTAGAATACTTGTATCTTATCTGTTCGTCTTTCTGGATTTCCGTCTTTATCTCGCTGATTGCCTGCTCTATGTACTTGCCGTGGTTCAGGTGTACGTGTCTAAGCGGGCTCTTGCCTTGTGCGTTTTCTCCTTCGTAGACATTGATTACCATATTGAACAAGTCATCGACGCCGCGTCCGTTCTTGAATACCGTCGGAACGAGCGGGATACCGAACAGTTCGCCTAACTTGTCGTAATCAAGTTTGTCGCCACGCGATTCAAATTCGTCAAACATATTTAGCGCACCCACGATCTTGAGATTCATGTCAACAAGCTGCGTGGTGAGATAAAGGTTACGCTCAAGGTTGCTCGCGTCGATGACGTTTATTATCACGTCGGGAGTGTTTTCAATAATTTGTTTACGGACGTAAAGCTCTTCAGGGCTGTATGCCGACAGTGAGTAAGTGCCAGGCAGGTCGACAAGGTTGAACTGGTATCCTTCATACTCGGCGTGGCCTTCTTTTGCGTCGACTGTTACTCCTGAATAGTTTCCTACACGTTCGTGCGCACCCGAAGCGAAGTTGAACAATGACGTCTTGCCGCAATTGGGATTGCCCACAAGGGCGACGTTTATTATGTGGCTTTTCTTCATGGCCGCCTTGTGCAGCCGTTCGTCGGTAAGGCTGCCGTCGTCGTCCGTGCTTCTGTCGGATATTTCCGCCAGTCCGAGCGTTTGCGCTTCCTCTTCCTCAAGTTGGCGCGCTTCGTCGGTTGAGATAATCTCTATCATTTCAGCCTCTGAGCGGCGGAGCGAGATTTCATATCCCATTATTTTGTATTTCACAGGATCCTGCAGTGGGGCGTTGAGCAATACAGTGACGATTTTCCCACGTATGAAGCCCATTTCCACAATTCGCTTGCGGAACCCTCCATGTCCTAAAACTTTTACTATTACACCTTTCTCTCCTGTTTTTAATTCAGATAGCCTCATTATCTTATTTTGCGTATTTTAAATTAAGTGTTGCAAAAGTAACAAAAAATATGGATTTATGTTCCTATCCGTATTAAAATACCTAATAATGATGATGGCAAACATTGCTTGCTCATGGTGGAAAATGGCTGGACGGGACTCTTGCCGGCAATGCTGACAGCAGTCGGCCGCATTCTAAAGGGGACGGCATGGGGAATGAAAGTACATAAAATTAGTTAAACTGTGGCGTAACTTGTAAAAAACGAAGCAGTGGCACGGCTTTTCGGCGGAAAATGTTTATCTTTGCATATTACATGAAGCACCGCTTAAGATTGTGTTTTACAATGCTTTGCGCCATGCGATACGTGGTGAAGCATGCGGCGTTTTGTTTTTAATAATATAACTTGACAAAATTGATTTTTTCAATATGCTGAAAACAAGGATTGTATCATTGTCGTTGCTTTTGTTGTCGGCCGGCGTCGCGTCCGTAGCGCAAGTGAGGAAAGCGCCGGTGGGCGGCAAGGCAGACAAGGAGGCGGTTGCCTCGGAGGATGGGCCGGGGATGTTGTTTGAGGAAATGCTTCCTTCTACGGCGCAGATATTGGTTGTCGACAGCTTTGTGGCCAATAAGACGGATTTCATTGAAAACATACCGCTTGACAGGGAATCAGGACAGATAAGCACTCTTGACAGGTTGAACGGAACTACGGGCCAACCGTTCTCATATACTTATGTTAACGGATTTGGCAATAAGATGTTTTTCGCCCAAAAAGGTGAAGATGGCCATTATAAGCTTTTTTCGGCCGACAAGTTGGGCGACGAGTGGGCCAATGTAAAACCTGTGGATGATTTCGGCGAGGATTTTGAGGATATCAATTATCCGTTTATGATGTCTGACGGTACGACGCTTTATTTTGCGGCGAAAAGCAAGGACGGACTGGGCGGATATGACATTTATGTTACGAGATACGACATGGAGTCTGAACAGTTTTATACTCCGGAGAATCTTGGTCTGCCTTATAATTCAACCGGAAACGATTATTATTGTATCATTGACGAGTTCAACGGTTTAGGTTGGCTTGTGACCGACCGCCGGCAATCTGATGACGAGGTATGCGTATATACGTTTGTTCCGCAGAAAGGGCGCAAGGTGTATGACGAGGAGGATATTGATGAAGACAAGCTTTATAGCCTGGCGGAGCTGAAGTGCATACGCGACACTTGGACGGACGAAGCTGAATTGCAGGACGCACGGGACAGGCTCGGCAAGTTGTTGGCAGGGCGTGATGACGTTAAGAAAAAACAAATGTCTTTCATCGTCAACGACAATACCGTATATACGTCGGTAAATGATTTCAAGTCGGCGACGAATAGGAAGCGTTTCATGAAGCTGAACGAAATGAAGCAGTCGGCCGACGAACTGTCAAAACGGCTTGACGCCCTCCGGCAAAATTATTCGGAAGGGTCGCAGTCGACGAGAAGGAGGCTGAGCGGGAACATCCTGAAGTCAGAAAGACAGCTCGAAGACTTACTTGCTTACATTCATACGCTTGAAAAAGAAATACGCAACACCGAAAACATGATCGGGCAGTGAGGCGTAAATGGAATAAATGTACTTTCTAAACAAGGGGAAATATGGAAAAGCGTTATTTTGCGGAATCCGAGTTGATTATAAATGCGGATGGAAGCGTGTTCCATTTGCATGTGAAACCTTGTCAGCTTGCAGATAAAATCATACTTGTCGGCGACCCCGGGCGGGTTGGACTTGTGGCGTCTCATTTTGACACGATGGAATGCGAAGTTGAGAGTCGTGAGTTCCATACTGTTACAGGCTCTTATAAAGGTAAGCGTATTACTGTGGTGTCAACAGGAATCGGTTGCGATAACATAGATATCGTATTGAATGAAATGGATGCCTTGGCAAATATTGATTTCAATACACGTATGGAAAAAGACGATAAGCGGCAACTTGAGATAGTCAGGATAGGCACTTGCGGCGGACTGCAGCCATATACTCCCGAAGGTACTTTCATCTGTTCTGTAAAATCAGTAGGTTTTGACGGTTTGCTGAATTTTTACGAAGGGCGTAATGCCGTGTGCGATTTGCAAATGGAGCGCGCTTTGTTGAACCATTTGGGATGGACGGGCAATATGTGCGCCCCTGCGCCGTATGTGATAGACGCTGACAAGGAACTTGTTGAACGCATTGCAAAGGACGACATGGTCCGTGGCGTGACCGTTGCATGTGGCGGATTTTTCGGCCCGCAAGGACGCCGGCTCCGTGTTCCGTTGGCCGACCCTCGCCAAAATGAGAAAATCGAGAGTTTCGAGTATCGCGGATTGAGAATCACGAACTTTGAAATGGAAAGTTCGGCGCTTGCCGGATTGGCGCGGCTTATGGGGCATAAGGCAACGACTTGTTGCATGGTTATAGCCAACAGGCTGACAAAGAAAAGCGATACAGGTTATAAGAAGCACATTGATGATTTGATAAAACTTGTATTGGACAGAATCTGACGGTAAATAAATAGGCGTTTCATAATGTATAATAGATCACATTTGAAAATTAGATCACAATCCATAGCAAATAAGCAAACTTATAACCGTATTCATGTTTTGGATTTCAAGAAAGTTTTAAAAAAGACAAAGCGTCTGCTTTTTTTGCTTTGTTTTCTTTGTGTAGTCCAAAGTTCGTCCGCACAGTATGATTTTTTGCGTCCTGTGAAAGATTCCATACCGGGCGGATATGATTTTTGGGTTTACACGCCGACTGACTATTATTATTCGTTGGAAAGCACGCCAGTGATAATATTCTTGCATGGCAGGAGCTTGTGCGGACGCAATTTGGATAAGGTAAAACGTTATGGGCCGCTTGACGCAATTGTCATGGGGCGTCAGATTGAAGCCTTGGTGTTGGTTCCGCAGAACCCCGGCGGTGCATGGGATCCGGATAAAATATGTGAGGTGTTGGATTGGACTAAGGAGCATTACGCATTTGATTCAACGCGCGTGTATGTCATCGGCATGAGTCTTGGAGGATATGGAACGCTTGATTTTGCAGCGACATATCCCGATCGGGTTGCCGCCGCCATGGCGTTATGCGGAGGATGTTCGCTTAGTGATGTGAGCGGATTAGGGAAAGTTCCGCTTTGGATAATGCATGGCACGGCCGACCGTGCAGTGCCGATAAAGCAATCGAAAATAGTCGTGGAACAGCTACGGGAACAGGGCAACGACAAGCGCTTGCGCTTCGATTGGTTGAAAGGTGCTTCGCATGGGGCGTTGGCAAGGATCATGTACATGAAGAAAACTTACGAATGGCTGTTCTCGCATTCTTTGTTAGACGATGGCAGGCCTGTTAATAAGGACGTGGATATAGACAAATCTGACTTGTCAGAAGCTTACAACGACATTATTTCTGGCACTCCTGATCCGGAGGTGGTTTACGACAAGACGATTTATTAAGAGGATATTTATTGGTTCGTTTAGGTGTTAAACCTAATAGGTCATTAGGCTGCCATTCATGCATTTTCTATTTATTGCCGGTTCTTCGACGTTCTTCCGTACGATTGTCGGCATCTTGATTCCCGTTTTCCTGATGTGTCCAGCTATGTCTTTTATAAAAAGAGGAAGTATATCTGTCTGGGCAGTACGAAATAGGGCTGAAGCATAATTACCGGTTTGGGATAAAGATGCTTTATGGTTAGTCAACGAACCTTAGTGCGAATATTATATTATTGTATGTTCATCGTAATAACAAGACGGCCGCGTAAGATTTCTCTTATGCGGCCGTCTTGTTATTAATTATTTATTCTTTTTGCTTAGAAGAACATGTAGCGGTTGTCTTTTACGCCAGCCTTTATGTAAAGCTCCTGCATGAAGTTGCCAGCGTATTGCATGAGTCTCTGGCGTTGGCGCTGTTCGTATTCTTTCTCATTGAATTTTACGGAGCGTGCCTTCTTGTCAGTAACCTGGAACATGTAAACACCGCCGTATCCCTTTACAGCCTGTGTGCAGAACTTACCTTTAGCCGTGGCTGCGACAGCTCCGCTGAGGGCAGGTTCGCTCATACCTGTTGCTTGGACGAAAACAGGTGCGGCAAATGTTACTTGGTTGACAGGTGAAACTTTTCCGCCTTTAGCCTTTGCGCCGGCAATGTCTTTCACGCCTTTGACTTGGGTCAAGAGCATTTCGGCTTTCTTGTCACGCATTACTTCGTTGCGGATGTAGCTCTTAACGTTTTCGTCTTCGAGTGAACGGAACCCTTCCTCGTTTATTTTAGTCAATACGACAACGAGCAGATGGTCGTTCTCGCCGCACTCGTAGAGCGGTGAAACCTCATTTTCTTCAGCTTCGAAAAGCCATTTCATTGCTTCGCGCGTGTCGCTGATGCCGGCTACGTAATGCTCTGAGTTGCGTACGTCATTGCGCTCCCTTACGGTGAATCCGTATTTAGAGGCGTTCTTCTGCATGGCTTCAAGCGTCTGGCTTTCGCTGACGAAGCGGCTGAACTTGTTGTATGCAGCCGAATAGGTGTCCTTTGAGAACTCGATAGGCTTCTTTATAACGGCTGCTACATACTTGGTTGTCATCGCCCTCCTGTCGGTGACTTGCAAAATGATATTGCCTTGGGTCATCTTCAGGTTCTTTGTTTCGTTGAGCCCGAGCGTATTGAGCGACTGGATATATGATTTTGTATCGTTGTCCATTGACGGTGCGTTCTGGTATTGCGCAGAAGTAATCCATGTCTTTTCGCCCGTTTGTCCGTATTTCTTTGCGACAGTCTCGAAATCGGCTCCACCCTGCAGTGCTACATAAATGCTGTCGGCCCTCTTTGCCGCCTCGTCTGCGGTTGCTCCGCCGACTTGTATGGCACGGAATTGTATTGAGTCCGGCATTTCAGCCTTTGAGATGAGGCGGATGATGTTAAGGGTGTTGTCGGCCTTATTCTCGACCGGCGATGTGGTAGAGCCGACGGCTATAGAATCAAGACGTGCCGCGATGTCCCTCGGGAATGCTGCTTTTGTTTGGGGTATTCCGAGAAATGCTATCGTCGAACCGCTCTTTCTTACTATGCCTGAGGGGTCGGCCGTGTCTTTTAAGACTGCCATGTATTCATTTACGGTCTTGTCCAAGGCCTTGCGGTCGGCTGCAGAAGGAACTACTTGGTATTCAACGTATTTTATCGAGCGTGTTTCTTCATACTGCTTGAAACGCGGTTTCAGCTCTTCGTATTTCGCTTTGAGGTCGCTGTCGCTGATTTTCACCTTGTTGTCGTTGATCGACGAGTAGGGGAATGCTGCAAGCTGTATGTTGCTTTCCTGGTTCTCGCCGTCGTAAGCCATCTTGGCCGATACGGGGTTTGAGAGCAGGCATCCGGCGAAAAGCGTCTGGTACTTCTGTGCGAGAAGCTGTTGGCGCAAGGACTTCTCGATGAATGTCCAGAAGTTGTAAAGGTTGCGGTATTGGTCGGCCATCTGCGGGTTGGCTCCTTGCGCCTGCTTGTATTCGGCGAGGAACTGTTTAAGCAGGTTGGCGTCGAAACGTCCGGTCTGCTGGTTTACGAACGGTGTCTGGAGCAGCATCGGGTTGGTTCCGGCGTTCAGCACGTTCTGCAATTCCTGGTCGGTGACCTTGAGGCCGAGTTTCTCAGCCTCGTGGTTGATGATTTCGTTCTGTACGAAAGTGTTCCATACGACGTCCTTCACTTGGTTGAGCTCTTCGTCCGTGAGGTTGTCGCGTCCTTGTGTCATTCTGATGACGTTCGTGTACTCGTCAACGAGTTTCTGGAAGTCTTGCACATTGACTTTGTCACCTAAAACTTCGCCTACTTGCGCTCTTCTCTCATTGCTTGCGGCATCGCAAGAACGGAAGAACTCTTCGGCAATAAACGCAAAAAGGGCGAATCCTATGACACAGATGAGGATTACGCCTTTGCTCCTGATTTTTCCTAAAACTGCCATTATTACAATTATTTATTTTTTAATTATTTTCTTGATACGGATGCTTTGATTATTTAGCGCACAAAATTACAAAAAAGAAAATAAAAACAATTATTTTTCTGTTAAAAACTTTCTTCGTTGTTGGTTTTAAGCGCTTTATGACGCATTTTTCATTGTGTTTTCTTTGCTGACGGAGTGGTGGGCAAACGTTTTTTCGCCTTTACCGTGTCCGGTGCGGCCAGGATGCTGTCGCCCTCGGCGTTGCCCATGCCGCCCTTTACGAACGAGCCTTTCGAATTGGTTATGGTGTAGTGCGTCATGCGTTCGTCGCTGAGGAAATACGTGCCTTCCATTTCCCTGTCGGGAGTGACGAGGCGCGAGTATTTGTAACTGTAAAGTTCATGTTTGTTCTGGTCCCAGTATAATTCCTCGCTTGCGAAGCGTAGCCCGTCGATTGTCCTTATGCGCACACGTCCCCTCAGCTCCCATAGTTTCTTTTGGTCGAAATAGTAAGCCGTGTCGCACTGGATGTAGGCCTCTACGTGGAATTTCTCGTCAAACTGTTCAAGAAACAGTCCTTTCTCGAATATCCAGCGTGAAGGGTTCCTGGCTTGGTTCACCTCCCAACATTCGGCTACGATGCGGTATTTCATCATGCCTGAGTCGGAAACGAGGGTGTTGACACCGTATGATACCATCATTGAGACTGAATCCCTCGGGTTGACGGCGGGAGCCGTATGCTCGCGGCCTTCCTGGCATGCGGCTGCGGCAAACGCAAGAGCGAATATGTGGAATTTTGGTTTCAAGGTGCTGACGTGTTAAGCCGAATCAATCAACTTTCCATTTCATGAACCAACGCTCGTTGAAGGTTATTCCGATGTTTATGCGGAACGTGTTCTCCGTGAGCAGTCCTTCAGCGGCCGAGTGCACCCACTGGCCTGAAATGTTCAGTATGGAGCGGTTGTTGTATGAGTTGACGATGGGTATGCCGAAGCCTACGCTGACACTGACCTCGTCAGGGCCGTCCAGGCCGTTTACCTTATAATAAGACGATGCGTAAGACGCGCCCGCGCGGAAGCGTATGCGGTCGAAGAAGTTGCGGCTCAGCTCGTTGTTGCAGAATTCCCCGCCGAACGTCACTTTGTAGCGGTCGGAATAATACTTGTCGTTCAGGCTGTAAGAAGGAACGTCGTTGTTAACGCTGTAGACGGGAAATTTCGTGTCGCCCCATTTTTGGTATGTGAAGTCGGCTCCCAGCTTCAGCTTGTTGCGGTGGTTCCATGCCAGTCCGCCCCCGAGCGACGTTGGTATCTCAAGCCCGTTGTTGACCGTGTACGATGTGGTGTCGGCAACGGCTGTCGTGGTGTTCATCGAAATAATCATGCACGTAGGGTCGGCGTTCAGCTTGTGCCCAAGTCCGTACGTAAGGCCGAGCGTAAGCGAGTTCCTCTTGTTCAGGTTGAACTCGTATTGCAGGCCGAAGTCAAGCTTGTAACTGCTGACCGTGGCCGTATAGTATTTTGAGAGGGTGTTAATGTAGCCGTCGCTGTAGCTGTTTACGACGGAGCGGTCGATGTCGCCCCACAGGTAGGACACGTTGGCACCGACGGAGAGTCCCTTGACGAATTCCCATCCTGCGCCGAAGTAAACTTGGTGGATGCCGCCGCTGCCGTCGTACGTGTTTGTGTAGATGGTGTTCTTGTTGCCGTCGAGATAGTCGCTTATCGAATAGTTGTATCCTACGTTGGTGAACGGTATGACTCCGAAGCTGACGCCGAGGTGCTTTGCCACGCGGAATCCCGCCACGGCGTATTCGAAGTCGGCGTTGTTGGCGTTCTTCTTTTGTCCGTTTTCGCTGAAGTTTGTTATTTGGCCTGAGAGACCTGCGTCGAAGATGAACGTCAGGGAGTCTATGGCGGAATATGACGCCGGGTTTATGTAGTTTATTTGGTTGTGTTCCCTGAAACCTAATCCCAAACCGTTCATTCCACGGTTGAATCCGCTTGTCTGCTCGCTCAGCTGTCCTAATCCGTATTGGCTGTAAGGCGAGTTCGTGCCACTTTGGGCTATGGCCGGCGCCACGCAAAGCGAGCCTAACGTAACCGTGCTGATTATCTTTTTATAAAAAACCATCTTTTACTTTAAATATATGCAGTTGAAGCCCTATGGGACTAAAAAACGTCTGCAAAGGTGGGCATTTTTTCTGAAAAATCCAAATCCGCACGCTATATATGCCGTTAAATAAATAAAAAGCCGGCGATTCAGGCATGTGTGCGTGCGGGTTTGCCGCTGCCGGGACGGCCCGGCCGTGGAGCCTTTACCTCTGCCTGCGCCTGCTTGCAGCGTCGCAGGCAGGGCCGCTTTTGACTGCCTTGTCCTGCCGTGCGTGGATGGCCGGTGGGCTTGCGTGGCGTAAAAGGTTACCTTTTAGCGTGCAATAGGCGGCTTTTCGTGTTTTGAAAGGTAAGCTTTTGCACGCTGAAAGGCCGTTTTTCGCTTGCTTGTGCATAATCCGTTGACACACAGGTTGTTATCGGTTGTGTCTTAATGCGTGGTTCAACGGAAGGCTTGAAGCGGGCGGCCACGGCTGGAAGGTCGTAGCCGTATCAATTCGTTTCCGGATGGTAAAATTATTGATTTTTTTGAAATATTAGTGCGCCAAATGAGAAATATGAACTATTTTTGCAGCGTGAAACTCGTGAGACATATCATTATGCTGTCGGCTTTGTGCCTTATCTCACTGAATGTCAGCGGGATGCGTGCCGTCGATCATGTAAGCAGGGACTCAATTGGGCTCGATTCGGTGAAAATAAGCTTGTTGACTTGTTCGCCGGGCAGCGAGGTTTATAGTCTTTACGGACATACGGCGATAAGGTACACCGACTATCATAAGGGCATAGACGTAGCCGTCAATTACGGCATATTCTCGTTCGGCAAACCTTTCTTCATATTAAGGTTCATCTTTGGTGTTACTGATTATGAGATGGGGATGGTGCCGTTTGATTATTTCTGTATGGAATATGGTAAGGAAGGCCGTTCGGTATACCAGCAGGAGCTTGCCCTTACGCCGGCTGAGAAGATGGTCATACGCGATGCGATTGAAGTGAATTATCTTCCGCAGAACAGGACTTACCGGTATAATTACTTCTATGATAATTGTACTACGCGCGCACGCGACATATTGCTTGACCACATGGACCGCCCCGTATCTTTTCGCGGGGCGAAAAGCCGGTATCCGTCATACAGGGAACTTATACATGAATATAATAAGGAATATCCGTGGGCCCGCTTCGGCAACGACATTCTCCTCGGTGCCAAGGCCGACAGGCCGACATCCCTCAGCGAGCACCAGTTCCTGCCGTTTCTCCTGAAAGAAGATTTCGACAGGGCTGTTGTCGGGAATCCCGACGGCACTGAGGTTCCGCTTGTCGTCAGTAGCTCATGCGTGGTGGATTGCCCGTCGGAGGCTTCCGGTGGCGGCTTCCCATTACGCCCGTCGGCGTGCGCATGGGGGGTTTTCGCCATTGTCGTGGTATTTGTGTCGGTGGAGGCCTTGACAAAGAGGAAACTATGGGCGTTTGACACAGTGTTGATGGTTCTCGACGGGTGTTTGGGCTTGGTCGTTTTCATGATGTTCTTTTCAGAGCATCCGGCAACGAGCACTAACTTGCAGATATTCCTGCTGAATCCCCTTCCGCTGTTTTTCGCCTATAGGGTGGCCCGAAACGCCGTGGGAAAGCGTGCCGACAAATTCTGGGAATGGTCGGTTGTATCAATTTTGCTGTTCTTCGCCGGCGGATTTTTCCAACAATATGCCGAGGGCATGTATGTTTTGGCATTATCTTTGCTGGCAAGGAGTGTGTGGAATATTATTTACCAAAAGAAATATTTATCAGCTTGAGATGATAAACAAATATATAACGGCTACGATATTGGCCGTCGTTGCGGGTGGTGTTGCCGGTGCCCAAGTGTCGCGGCCTGTGCCAAGGCTTGTCGTCAACATCGCCATCGACCAGTTGCGTTCCGATTACGTGGAGGCTTTCATGCCGTCGTATGGCAACGACGGGTTCAAGAAGCTTCTGCAGCAAGGCGTTGTTTACTGCAACGCCCAATATACGTTTGCCCCTGTCGACCGCGCTTCGTCGATAGCTTCGATAATGACGGGCACGTCGCCGTCGAACAACGGCATAACGGGCTTCACGTGGTTGGACAAAGGCTCTTTGGTGCAGGTCGACTGCGTTGACGACCACGATTACGAAGGCATATTCACCGATGAAAGGACTTCGCCTAAGAACATTGCCACGACGACCGTCAACGACGAACTTAAGATTGCCTCCGACGGGGCCGCAATAGTTTACAGCATTGCCATTGACCGCGATGCCGCCGTAATAGGCGGCGGACATGCCGCCGACGGTGCCCTATGGTTCAACGAAGGCGCGAGCTGCTGGTGCTCGTCAAAGTATTATTTCAAGCGTGCGCCGAAATGGCTCGAGTCGTACAACCTGACGAACATCAACATGCTTGCCGACGGTAACGACAACGCCAACATCACCGACCTTGCGCTGCATTGCATAGAGTCTACGGGCATGGGCGCGGATTATGTCACTGACATGTTGTCGCTTACTTATGACGCGAAAGTGCCTATCAAGGACGAAAAGCTTGACAAGGAAAAGCTTTTGGACAAGTATGTCAGGATAGACAAGGAACTTGACAGGCTGACTTCCACTATAGAGAGCAGGGTGGGCAAGAGCAATGTGCTTTTTATAATTACGAGCACTGGCTATTGCGACGAGGCTGAGGTTGACTATAAGAAGTACCGCATACCGAACGGGACGTTCAGGATGGACCGCAACGCCAACCTGCTCAACATGTACCTCGGGGCGATATACGGGCAGGACAAGTATGTGGAAAGCTGTTTTTACAACCAGCTGTTCCTTAACATAAGGCAGATTGAGCAAAAGCGCATCAATACGAGCGAACTGTTGAGCAGGGCGCAGACTTTCCTGATGCAATTGTCGGGAGTGGGCAACGTGTTCACCAGCAAGAACCTGTTGCTCTCAGGCGACAAGAATAGTTCAAGGTTGCGCAATTGGTTTTATCCTAACAATTGCGGAGACATAATAATCGAGCTTCTGCCGGGTTGGCAATTGCTTAACGAGGAGAAGTTCCACCAGTACACGTCAAAGGAAAGCCTTATGCCGTTCCCTTTGATATTCTACGGTGCCGGCATAACGGCCAAGGAGATATCGACGCCTGTCACGGTAGACAGGATAGCGCCGACGGTCGCCAAGTCGGTACGGATACGTGCGCCGAATGCATGTTCCGTGGCGCCTTTATATTAAAAATAGGTGGCCGTTTATGGTGAAAAATAAGTGAAAATAAGGCGAAAGTGCAAAAACAAGTCCGGTTTAACGGATAAAATCACTACTTTTGCATAAAAATTAAATTAACTAATCAGAAGAATTTTAAATATAATATGGGTTTTAACAATTTCTTGAAGTCTCTTTTCGGTGACAAATCAACGAGGGACATGAAGCTTATACAGCCTGTAGTCGAGAAGATAAAGGCTGCTTATCCAGAGATCAAGGCGCTCGACAACGACGCGCTGCGCGCCAAGACGAAGGAGATACAACGGTATGTCCAGGATTCAGCCGCCGAGCAAAAGAAACAAATAGAGGAGCTTAAGGCTAAGATAGAAGATACTCCTATCGACGAACGCGAGACCATATTCGACCAAATTGACAAGCTTGACAAGGAGGTTCTTGACATATACGAGAAATCATTGAACGAGGTTTTGCCCGTGGCCTTCAGCATTATGAAGGATACGGCGCGCCGATTCGCCGAGAACGACGAAGTCGTAGTTACGGCTAACGACTTTGACCGCGAACTTTCAATCACGAAGGATTTTGTGCGCATAGAGGGCGACAAGGCCATTTACAGCAACCATTGGATGGCCGGAGGCAACGACATGAAGTGGAACATGGTGCATTATGACGTCCAGTTGTTCGGCGGCGTAGTCCTGCATCAGGGAAAAATAGCCGAGATGGCTACCGGTGAAGGTAAGACCCTCGTCGCTACGTTGCCTGTGTTCTTGAACGCCTTGACAGGCAACGGCGTACATGTGGTTACGGTCAATGATTACCTCGCCAAGCGTGACTCTGAGTGGATGGGCCCCCTTTATGAGTTCAACGGCCTTTCAGTTGATTGTATAGACAAGCATAGGCCTAACACCGCCCAGCGGCGTAGGGCTTACCAGGCTGACATCACTTTCGGAACGAACAATGAGTTTGGTTTCGATTATCTTCGTGACAACATGGCCGTATCGCCGGCCGACTTGGTGCAGCGCAGGCATAATTACGCGATCGTCGACGAGGTTGACTCTGTGTTGATCGACGATGCCCGTACACCTCTTATTATCTCAGGCCCCGTGCCTAACGGCGACGACCAGATGTTTGAGGAATATCAGCCGTTGGTTGAGCGTCTTGTCGACGTGCAGCGCAAATTGGCTACCCAATATCTTGCCGACGCGAAACAGAAGATTACCGAAGGCCGCGAGAAGAACGACCAGAAACTTCAGGATGAAGGCTTCCTGAGCCTTTACCGCTCGCATAAGGCCCTGCCTAAGAACAAGCCGCTCATCAAATACCTTTCAGAGGAAGGCATAAAGGCCGGAATGCTTAAGACCGAGGAAGTTTACATGGAGAACAACAACCGCCGTATGCCTGAGGCCGTAGAGCCTTTGTATTTCGTTGTCGACGAGAAACTTAACTCGGTTGACCTTACGGATAAGGGTACGGAGTGGCTCGCCAATCAAGTGAATGACAGGGAGCTGTTCGTGCTTCCTGACATAACTTCGCAGTTGTCTGCCCTTGAAAACGAGACCGATCTTGACGACCAGCAGCGTCTTGACAAGAAGGACCAGCTGCTGAACCATTACTCCGTGCAGAGCGAGCGTGTGCATACGCTGCACCAGTTGCTCAAGGCTTATACAATGTTCAACAAGGATGACGAGTATGTCGTCATGGACGGCGAGGTGAAGATCGTCGACGAACAGACCGGCCGTATCATGGAAGGCCGCCAATGGAGCGACGGACTGCATCAGGCCATCGAGGCTAAGGAGCATGTAAAGGTTAAGGAAGCCACTCAGACTTTTGCGACGATAACTTTGCAGAACTATTTCCGTATGTACCATAAATTGGCTGGTATGACGGGTACTGCCATAACAGAGGCCGGAGAGTTTTGGGATATTTACAAGCTTGACGTGGTTGAGATACCGACAAACAAGCCGGTTGTACGTAACGACATGGACGACCGCGTCTACAAGACTGCGCGCGAGAAGTATAATGCCGTGATCGAGGAAATCGAGGCCATGCGCAATTCAGGGCGTCCTTGTCTTGTCGGTACGACGTCGGTTGAAATATCCGAACTGTTGAGCAAAATGCTCCAGATGCGCCACATTCCGCATAACGTGTTGAACGCCAAGCTTCACCAGAAAGAGGCTAACATCGTGGCCGAAGCAGGACAAAGCACTCTCGGCAAGGTGACTGTAACCGACGCTGACGGCACGACCCATACTGAGGAAAAATTACTTGGAGCCGTAACCATTGCGACGAACATGGCCGGTCGTGGTACCGACATTAAGCTGTCGCCCGAGGTGAAGGCGGCAGGAGGTCTGGCCATAATCGGTACCGAGCGCCATGAGAGCCGTCGCGTGGACAGGCAGTTGCGCGGTCGTGCAGGCCGTCAAGGCGACCCGGGCAGCTCGGTGTTCTATGTAAGTCTTGAAGACAAGCTGATGCGCCTTTTTGCAAGCGAGCGGCTTGCGCGTGTGATGGATCGTCTCGGTTTTAAGGAAGGCGAACGCATCGAGAGTTCGATGATTACCAAGAATATCGAGCGCGCACAAAAGAAGGTTGAGGAAAACAACTTCGGCATACGTAAGCGCCTGCTTGAATACGACGACGTGATGAACAAACAGCGCACCGTTGTTTACGAAAAACGCCGCCATGCGCTTATGGGTGAGCGTATCGGTATGGATATTACCAACATCATTTGGGACCGTGTAGTCGAGATAATCGACAAGAACGACTACGAAGGATGTAAGGATGCGTTCCTTAAGGTGCTTGCCACGGAATGCCCGTTCACGTTCGAGGAGTTCACGAACGAAAGCCACGACGCGCTGTCGGAAAAGGCGTTCCAAATTGTTATGGCTGACTTCAAGCGTAAGACGGACCGCATACAGGCCGTAGGTTGGCCGGTCATCAAAGAGGTGTTTGAGAACCAGGGCGACCGTTACGAGCGCATAATGGTGCCTATTACTGACGGTAAGAGGATTTACAATATTCCTTGCAATCTTAAGGAAGCTTATGATACGGAATGCAAGAGTGTCGTAAAGCAGTTTGAAAAGACAATTCTGTTGCACATTATCGACGATTGCTGGAAAGAAAATCTGCGTGCGCTTGACGAACTGAAGCACAGCGTACAGAATGCTTCTTACGAGCAGAAAGACCCATTGGTGATTTTCAAGCTTGAGAGTGTTAAGTTGTTTGATGACATGGTTGACCAAATGAACAACCGTATTGTCAGCATCCTGATGCGTGCGCAGATACCTGAAATACAGCGTGAGGAAGTGCGTGAGGCCGCTCCCGAACAGAAAAGCCAACGCTATACGGAACAGAAGGATGACTTGACCGACCCCGGACAGAAGGCGGCCGCAAGCCAAGACACTCGTCAGAATGCAGATGTTAAACGTCAACCCGTGCGTAAGGACAAACTTCCGGGACGCAACGACCCATGTCCGTGCGGTAGCGGCAAGAAGTTCAAGAATTGCCACGGACGTGGACTTGTGTAATTAGTCAAGGATTAAGAGTTAGGAATCAGGCATGCCGTTGATTCTTAACTCTTAATTTTTAATTTATAAAAAGATATGCCATGCGTATAAGAATATCCGACTTGAAAAAAATGTTTGGTGACAAGACGGCCGTCGACATTCCGGATTTCATTGTAAACGACGGTGACGTGCTGGGGCTTGTCGGCAACAATGGGGCTGGAAAGACGACGTTGTTCCGTCTTCTGCTTGATTTGATAAAGGCCGATGGTGGTAATATCTTCATGCGTTTACGACGTCAGGACGGAAATGAGGAAGAGATAGATCCTGCAAAGTCAGAGGATTGGAAAGTGTCGACCGGTGCATATATCGATGAGGGCTTTTTGATAGATTTTCTTACGCCTGAGGAATATTTCCAGTTTATCGGAAAGGTTAACGGCCTTTCCTTGCAGGATACGGCCGACCGCATATCGTCTTTTGAGCATTTCATGAATGGTGAAATACTTGGTCAGAAGAAGCTTATACGCAATTTTTCAGCCGGTAACAAGCAAAAAATAGGAATCGTATCGGCCCTGATCAACCGCCCTCGGCTTCTTATACTTGACGAGCCTTTTAATTTCCTTGATCCTACGAGCCAAAACGTGCTTAAGCATATTCTTGAAGATTATAATTCCCAAACAGGCGCAACGATATTGATCAGCAGTCATAACCTGACTCATACGGTTGATGTGTCAAGCCGTATAGCCTTGCTTGAAAATGGAAAAATCATCAAGGATTTGCAGAATGTGGACAATAGTGCGGAAAAGGAACTTGAAGATTATTTCAATATAAGCGAGTAGGCGCGGGCGGCAGCAACGGATGTTAATGAATCATTCATTTGATTTGAACCTGTTGGTATCCTACGAGCCTGTCCGTACGCTCGCTTCTGCCTCTATAGTAGACGAGTGCCTGATATGTGTTTTCTGTTTGATAGAAACAACCGTCTGACGGTACGACGCTACTGATACCGTTACGGTCGAGCATGACGAACTGGTATGAATAGTAACCTTGTTTCTGCAGGATGTTCGCAGTATAACAATTGTTTACGGCATCAAATTCCATTTTGTATTCGGGGGTAAATTGGTCGTTCGTCCATGCTCCGTTAATGTAAACATCTCCGTCAACTTGTTGTGGAACGTTGAGGACATAGTTCACGTAAACGTATTCTGATGAAATGTCGTTTTCTATATTGTCACTGTTCCTGATGTAAAAGGCTCCGTTCGCATCCTCGTCATACACATAGTTTGGACGAGGGTCGCAGGCGAAAGGGTATGCTTGGTAGTTCGTACCGTCCCAGATTATGCGGTCGATTCCCATTGTCGGATGCGACACGTCAAGAATCTCGTATTTGTGATATTCATTGCCGGCTTGGAATATCAGGTCGCGGTTGTGTTCCCATTTGAGTCCGTCAGGCATGATATATTGTGGTTGTGGGTTGCTTCGGACGTTATCCCAACGTCTGTTCTGCATTATCACCGTTTTAATTTGAGTGGTAGGGTCTGTCACGTTAGTTGTTCCGTAATTCACTTGCATCGAAACCTGTTGGTGGGCTTTGTTTATGTCGATGTCCGTGTTCGACGTTACGCTCAGTTGTACGCCCATGGCAGGTTCTACAACCATGAAACATGCGGTGAATATAGGGCGGTTGCCGTCGTTTTCGTCATATACTGTAAGTTTGTAATTGCCGCTCATTTTCAGGCTGCACGACCTGTTCGGGATTTGTAGCTTGTAATGAGTGTAAAGAATGTTTGTGTTTATTGATTCCTCGTAGTTTTCAATGGTGTTGCCTTCTTGGAATCCTTCAATGAAATCGCTCGGGAAAAGTTGGTCGGATACGGTCCAATCAGCTTCGCAGTGCTCGATTTTGTATGTATATCTGTGGTAAGCATGCGTAAGATCGTCAAAACTAATATGTATTATGTCATTAGGACTATGGCTTCCCAATTTAATTATAGGTAACGACATCCAGTTTTGGCCGGCAACGACTTGCAATGAAGCTATGCCCTTGTCGTAAATCTCGTTCCTTTGCCCATACGTATTTACTGATAGGATAATGAGTAATATTGAAAATATTGTTTTCTTCATGCGCTGCTTCGTTGGCTGAGTCATTGGATAGAGCGTTTTGGCGAAAGTCCAAATATCATGACTTTGGGCTTTTAATGGTTATCGCTTCTTTTTTATTTCAAGTTTGGGTATTTTAAGTTTCATACCTTCTTTTACCTCGGTTATGCCGTTGTGTACTTGAATGTAGCATTCCATACCGTCACCAAGGTAGAATTTCGATATTTTGCTTAATGTCTCACCTTTCTTTACTGTTACTGTCTTGGCTGTTCCCGTAATCTTGTAAGCGCCAGTTCTTACCATTGCGTTTGCCGTTGTCAATTCATCGTTGTTGTGGCTTGTTGGTGGCGTTTTTATTTCTTTTGTTGCCTCTTTTTCGGTTTTCACTACATTGTTTTTTTGTGCCGATGTTGTGTCGATTATGTGCAATGTATCTTTTTCAACGACTGTCGACGTTGGTTCGCTGATGATGTGAACTGTTTTATATCTTACTATTGGCCCGACAGAACTTACGCCCCAATAATACCCGATTATCAGCATTATTGCTCCGAAAAGCAGTCCTGAAATCAGCAATAGTGCCCATTTGCCTTGCGTTATCTGAAGAGTTTTTGCGTTTTCGCTAACTTTTTGTGGCAATTCGTCTTTTGTGGCATTGGTATGGCCTTGTTCCTGTTGGGGCGTGGCCTCCTCAGGTGTTTCTTCCTCAATGTCTTTTTCTGTGTTTTCTTCGTTTTCTTCTTGGCTCAGGGTGGCGATTGGCTGTTTTTCGATTATAGGTTCCTCGTGTTCATTTTGTCGCTCGGTTGTTTCTTCGATTAAAAATTCAGGCTGATACTGTTCCGTGTCTATGGTTTCTTGTTCCGATATGTTGATATGTTCCGTCGTTGTCGGACTTTCGGTCGGTTTTGTTTCTATATCTTGTTCCTTGTCCCCGGTTGTGCCGGTATCGTCTGTATTCTTGAAATCCTCAATTTCGTTTTTTTCTTGTTCGCTGTTGTCGATAGTGTTTTCCGGTTCTGTTTCGTCGTTGTCTTCTTGGATTTTGCTCATTTCGTCCAAATCAACGCCTTCGTTTATGACTACGGTCTCAAATTGGGCGAACGGCTTGTTGACGAGGTCGCGCATTATCGGGTCGGGAGTGAACGTTATCTTTCCATGGCTTTCTATCACCACGCGTTCTCCCGTATTTACGTTTACGCTTTCGCGTTCGCGAACGTCTATGACCTTGAATGTGCCAAGGCCTTTTACTTTTACGATTTTTTCCTTATGTAGGCCTTCGTTGATGATGTCGAAGAGAGCGGCAACAAATTTCTCAGCATCGTTTTGTGACAAACCGTGCTTCCCTGCGATTGCTTTTGCTATGTCTTGAATCGAAACTTTAGCCATTAGGCTTGTCCTCCGTTCTTTAGTTTTTCTTTGATGGCGGCTATAGGTTTGAAATTAAGGACCAATTTGGGCGGTACGAGCATGCGTTGTTTCGTACCGGGATTTACCACAATGCGTTCCAAGCGCTTCTTGACCTCGAATGTTCCGAATTTAGGTATGGATACGACATCCCCCCCAATGAATGCGTCGTTCATTGAATCAATGACCGTGTTAACCATTTTTTGCGTGTCGTCAAGCGTGTAGCCCAATCTTTGTGACAATTCGGAAATGAAAGCCTTGTTGTTCATCTTTATATAAATTCCGCTAAATGTATTTTCCAGAATGCATGTTTTAAATGACGGAGCCGTATAAGTCAAATTCTTCGGCATCGGTTATTTTCACATTATAAAAACTTCCGGTGCGCAACCGTCTTCCCGTAGCAGGAATCAGGACTTCGGGGTCGACTTCCGGCGAACTGAATTCGGTGCGTCCTACATAGAAGTCGCCTTCTTTCCTGTCAATTATTACTTTATATTCCTTGCCGATCTTTGACGCTGCTATTTCCGAGCTTATTTCCTGTTGCAAAGCCATCAGGCGGTCAAGGCGTTCCTGTTTTGTTTCCGGGCTTATGCCGTCTTCGTAATTTATTGCACTGTACGTACCTTCTTCTTCAGAATAGGCAAATGCCCCCATGCGCTCAAACCTGGCCCATCTTGTGAATTCCATAAGTTCGTTGAAGTCCTCGTCGCTTTCTCCTGGGAATCCTACCATCAATGTCGTGCGGATGTGTATGCCGGGCACTTCCTTCCTGATCCGTTTTATCAGGTCGTACGTCTCGGCTTTTGTCGTGTGCCGTCTCATGGCCGAAAGCATGTTGTCCGAGATGTGTTGCAAGGCGATGTCGATATATTTGCATACGTTTTCCTTTTCGCGTATCACGTCAAGCAACTCAAACGGGAATTGGGTGGGGTAGGCGTAATGCAGGCGGATCCATTTTACTCCGGGGATGTCGGCCATTTCCGCCACCAAGTCGGCAATGTGACGCTTGCCGTCGATGTCGATACCGTAATATGTCAGCTCTTGGGCGATTATCTGGAATTCCTTAACGCCATTGCCGACAAGTTCCCTGACTTCATTGAGAATCTCGTCCTTAGGACGGCTGGCATGCTGCCCTGTTATCAGAGGTATGGCGCAGTAGGCGCAGTGGCGGTCGCATCCTTCGCTTATCTTTATATATGCGTAATGGCGCGGCGTCGTCAATGTCCTTTTGCCGTAGCATGAAGGCACTTCCGCCTTTCCGAGGTCGGCCAATAACTGTTTGTAGTCGAATTTGCCGTAATACTTGTCAACTTGTGGTATCTCTTTTTCAAGTTCGGCCTTGTACCTTTGTGAGAGGCACCCCATGACGAAGAGTTTTTTCAGACGGCCTTTCTCTTTTGCGTCGGCGAATTCAAGTATGGTGTTTATGCTTTCCTCTTTCGCGTCGCCTATGAATCCACATGTGTTTATTACGGCAATCTCGCCTTGCGGGTTCTTGCTGTCGTGCGTGCATTTATATCCGTTGGCCTCGAACTGTTTCATCAATATCTCGCTGTCAACGAGGTTTTTCGAGCATCCGAGGGTTATGAAGTCAATCTGGTTCTTTTTCACTTTCCCGTATTAAAGAGTGAGTCTACGAATTGTGTCTTGTTGAAAAGTTGCAGGTCTTCCATCTTTTCTCCAAGTCCGATGTATTTCACCGGAACTTTCAGCTGGTCGGATATTCCGATTACCACGCCTCCTTTTGCCGTTCCGTCAAGCTTCGTTATGGCCAGGCTTGTTATTTGTGTCACGGCCGAGAACTGCTTGGCTTGTTCAAAGGCGTTTTGCCCCGTCGAGCCGTCGAGTACGAGGAGCACTTCGTCAGGGGCTTGTGGAATGACTTTCTTCATAACGTCTTTGATTTTCTTAAGCTCGTTCATCAGGCCGACTTTATTGTGGAGCCTTCCGGCCGTGTCTATCAGCACTACGTCGGCACCGTTGGCTTTGGCCGAGTTCAGCGTGTCGAAAGCCACGCTCGCAGGGTCTGACCCCATTTGCTGCTTCACTACGGGTACGCCTACACGCTCGCCCCAAATGCACAACTGTTCGACGGCGGCCGCGCGGAACGTGTCGGCCGCGCCGAGATAAACTTTCTTTCCCGCCTTCTTGAACTGGTACGCCAGTTTGCCTATCGTGGTCGTTTTGCCGACACCGTTTACTCCTACTACGAGTATGACGTAAGGCGAGTGGTCGGACGGTAAATCCCAGTTGTCGTTGTCTATGGAATTATTTTCTGTAAGCAGTGCGGCAATCTCGTCGCGCAATATGCCGTTAAGCTCTGACACGGATACGTATTTGTCCCTTGCCACGCGCTCTTCTATGCGTTGTATGATTTTCAATGTGGTGTCGACACCTACGTCTGAAGTGATGAGCACCTCTTCAAGATTGTCAAGAACGTCATCGTCAACTTTGGATTTGCCTGCAACGGCCCTTGCTATTTTCGAGAAAACGCTTTGCTTGGTTTTCTCAAGACCTTTGTCTAGTGTTTCTTTCTTGTTCTTGTTGAATAATCCGAATAATCCCATATCCTTTTATATTTTGCTACAAAATTAGTAAAAAGAACTCACATTTACAAAAAAAGGCCGCAAAATTCATTGCGGCCTTTTTAATATCGTCATTTCGTGGAATTAATTCTTGAAGAAATCCTTAACTGCCTCGTTGGGCACCATCTGCTCGTCAAAGATGTAAGCACCGGTCTTGGGGCTTTTTACCATCTTGATAACCTTTGTGTAAGCGCGACCATCCTTTGAGCCTTCGTGGAGGGTAGCGACGGTTTTCTTTGCCATTGTCTAAGCGTTTTTATTGTTATTTAATTTCCTTATGAAGAGTCATCTTCTTCAAGATGGGGTTATACTTCATCAGTTCCATTCTCTCAGGTGTGTTCTTACGGTTCTTGGTCGTTACGTAACGGCTTGTGCCGGGCAGACCGCTGTTCTTCATTTCCGTGCACTCCAACACCACCTGAACCCTGTTGCCTTTTGCCTTCTTTGCCATTGTGGTTATTCTCCTATAACTTTAATCTCTTTCCAATCACAGTAGCCTTTTGACACAGCCTGCTTCAGGGCGGCGTCAAGGCCTACCTTGTTAATAAGACGCAGGCCTGCGGCGCTTATCTTCAAGCTGATCCAGCACTGCTCCTCTACATAGTAAAACTTCTTCCTAAAGAGGTTAACGTCAAAACTGCGTTTCGTGCGGTGTTTTGAGTGTGATACGTTATTTCCTATTTGGGCTTTTTTACCTGTTATTTGACAAATCTTCGACATTGCTATCTACCTTTTTTGTTTTAATTTTGATGCTTATTCCAAACAGAGTGCAAAATTACTAACTTTTCCCGAATAATCAAAATATTTGAGTGGATAATGTCTTATTTAAAATTTTTTATGAATCTTTGCATGGGCGCATGCGGCAACGGTTTCATATCAGTGTTCCGTCCTCAGGTTCTTCTGTCTTAAGGCGTTCCGTCAGGTAGTTCAAGAATAGCTGCAAGGCCTGTGTGGTGGCGTTGGCCAGGTTGAGGTCGCGCCCCTTGTCTTCCTGCAGCTTCAGCGTTACGATGTCGTCCGTGTTTCCGCAGGCGATCCATATCGTGCCGACCGGTATTTCGTGGGTGCCTCCTGCCGGGCCGGCTATGCCCGTTGCCGATATGGCGTAGTCTACGTTGAGTGCTTTTATGGCGCCTTTTACCATCTCTATGGCTACTTCCTCGCATACGGCGGTTTTTTCTTCAAGCACGTCGTGGCTTACGCCGAGCAGGCTTTCCTTTATCTCGTTCGTGTATGACACGATGCTGCCCTTGAAGTAGTTTGAAGCTCCCGGCATCAGGATTATCGCCTCGGCTATGCGTCCGCCCGTGCAGCTTTCGGCCGTGCCGAGCGTTTTGCCCTTTTCCCAGATAAACTGGCTTATCTCCTTACTTAATATTTTGTTCTCGAAATCCATATCTGTATTATTTAAAGGTTACTTTTGAGAATGCGGGCTTGTCTATCGGACAGAAGTCCTTGTCCAAGTATTTGTAATAGCCCGTTATGCCTATCATCGCGGCATTGTCGGTCGTGTAGCTGAACTTCGGTATGTATATCGTCCAACCGTATTTTTCGGCGTGCTCGTGGAATGCGTTGCGCAGTCCGTTGTTCGCGCTCACTCCTCCGGCCACGGCCACGTGCATTATGCCTGTCTGCTTTACGGCGAGTCTCAGTTTCTTCATCAGTATGTCCACTATGGTGTGCTCAAGGCTTGCGGCCAAGTCTTCCTTATGGTGCCCGATGAAGTCGGGATCGTCCTTTACCCATTCGCGCAGGCTGTAGAGGAAAGACGTTTTCAGTCCGCTGAAGCTGTAGTCGAGTCCGGGTATGTGCGGCTCGGAGAACTTGTAGGCGTGCGGATTGCCCTGGCGCGCCAGCCGGTCGATTATCGGGCCGCCGGGATATCCCAAGCCCATCACTTTCGAGCATTTGTCTATGGCTTCGCCTGCGGCGTCGTCTATCGTCTGTCCGAGCACCTGCATGTCGTTGTAGGCGTTGACTTTCACTATCTGCGAGTTGCCGCCGCTTACCAGCAGGCAAATGAACGGCAGCGGCGGGGCCGACGTGTCGTCGTCGCTCTCCTTGATGAAGTGGGCCATCACGTGACCTTGCAGGTGGTTGACGTCTATCAGCGGAATGCCGAGCGAGCGGGCGAAGCCTTTCGCGAAGCTTACGCCGACGAGGAGCGACCCCATAAGGCCGGGCCCGCGCGTAAAGGCTACGGCCGACAGTTGTTCCTTGGTTATCCCGGCGCGCTTAAGCGCCTGGTCGACCACTGGCACGACGTTCTGCTGGTGGGCGCGCGAGGCCAGTTCGGGCACTACGCCGCCGTAAGCCTTGTGTACTTCCTGCGATGCCGTGACGTTGCTCAACAGAACGCCGTTTCTTAACACGGCGGCCGACGTGTCGTCGCAGCTGCTTTCTATACCTAATATATATATGTCGTCCATTGTATTCCTTAAATCCATGTTCTTAAGCTGAAAGAATCTCCACGCCGTGCTCCGTCATGAGGAACGTGTGCTCCCATTGGGCGCTCGGCTGTTCGTCGCCGGTTATCACTTCCCAGCCGTAAGGGTCGTCGGCGTCGATGAACACTTTCCATGTGCCCATGTTTATCATCGGCTCGATGGTGAACACCATTCCCGGTACGAGCAGCATGCCTGTGCCCTTATGGCCGAAGTGCAGCACCTCGGGTTCTTCGTGGAAGTCTACGCCCACGCCGTGCCCGCATAGGTCGCGCACTATGCCGTAGTGGTATTTCTCGGCGTGCTTCTGTATGGCGTGGCCAATGTCGCCTACGAATCCGTAGGGCTTGGCCGCTTCGGCGCCTATCTCGAGGCACTCTTTAGTTACGCGGACGAGCTGTTCCTTCTCGGGCGTGGTCTTGCCTATGATGAACATGCGCGAGGCGTCGGCGTAGTATCCGTCGAGTATCGTAGTGAAGTCGACGTTCACGATGTCGCCTTCCTGCAGTATGTCAGTGGGCTTGGGTATGCCGTGGCAGACCACTTCGTTTATGCTCGTGCACACGCTTTTCGGGAAACCCTCGTAGTTGAGGCATGCCGGCACGGCTCCGTGCCCCGTGCAGTAGTCATAGCAGATTCTGTCTATTTCCTCCGTGCTCATGCCTGCGTGTATTTGCCGCGCCACTTCGTCGAGCACGCCGCTGTTCACCACGCCGCTCTTGCGTATGCCTTCTATCTGCTCGGGTGTCTTTATCAGTTCGCGCGTAGGCACTAACTTGCCTTTGTTCTCCCAGTACATAACCTGCTTGTCCATTTCCGTAAGAGGTTGCCCAGGCAGGCTGTGCCATCTTCTTTTCTTCTTGAAAATCATTTTTTCCGTAAAAATAAACTTATGTGCAAAAGTACAAACTTTATCGCAAATAAAAGTGTTTTGCCGCTATTTTTTATCTTGGCGTTACGCCGTGCGCGCAGGTTTTTGTTCGTGCTCCGTGCGTTTTTGCAGTTTTTCGGTCGGACGGCAGACCGCTGGCTTTTCGTCGTATGGATTCTTTTTTAACCCGAATCGGTCGTTAGACCTCAGTCTTATTTTCGTTCGTGCCTGATGGCTAACTTTCCGTTTCCGCAGCAGGCGTGGCGGAGCGCGTCAAGGCAAAACGGGAATTTAGGCGGCGGCAGGAACATAAAGTAAGACGAAGAGCATGTGGCAGGCGGAAAAATGGAGACACCGCGCTATAATGACCGATTGGGGTTTAGCGGTGCCGGCCTTAGGCCGGATCCACGTCTGCCTTGTGCCTGAAAGACAGCTTATCGGGCTGATTGCTTTCAATTCGTCAGAATGGGAATGTCGGGATTTTCGGGTGAAATAGGATTCCTTTTTCGGTTTAGCTTTGTCCTACCGTCAGTAATGTGCCTGTTTGGAGCGCAAAACCTTGTCGGTTAGATGCCGGAATGCGGTCTTTTGCCATGACAAACATGGCTTTTTTGTGCGGGTTTCTCGGTCGTTTGTCGGTTTGATACGGACGTTTTGCGCCATAAAGGCCGATATTATGCAGCTGTTTTACCGATTATTTATGCACACCTTACGCATTGCTCGGCGTAACGTACATCCTCCCAGCGTGTTATACTTGCACGCTCTGGATTCGTCCATACGCGGACGGCCGGCGGATTTTTCAGGATGACGCCGTTCTGGAGCGTCAGCTGAAATCAAAGTGTAAGTTGGCCGGCTGATTCGGCGGCAAAGTGATCCGCCGCCCCGCCTGCTTTTTTTACCGCCTGCGTGCCGCCGTGCGCCGAGGCCCGCCGGGGCGGTTTGGCTATTTCCATGCGTATTTTATTGCTTGCTCGTGGAAATTTCGTATATTTGCAAAGTATTGGCTGAAAAACAAGCAGCGCATATCTGCGCAACTGTTTCAAACAAATCAAAATATATAAAATGAAAAGTGATCCGAAAGATTGTCTTTATTGTCAAAACAATGAGACGCAGCACAACCTTATGATCGAGGTTGCAAAACTGAGTGTTTCACGTTTGTTCATCTTCAAGGAGCAGACTTACCACGGGCGTTGCCTTGTGGCCTACAAGGACCACGTGGACGACCTTAACCAGCTGGGCGACGACGAGCGTAATGCGTTCATGGCCGACGTGGCAAGGGTGACACGCGCGATGCAGAAGGTGTTTAATCCCGTCAAGATTAATTACGGAGCTTATTCCGACACGCTGTCGCACCTCCATTTCCACCTTGTTCCCAAATACGAGGGCGGTCCTGATTTCGGCGGCGTGTTCCGTATGAATCCGCAAGAGGTTTATCTTACTGACAAAGAGTATGCCGACATGGCTGAAGCTTTGAAGGCCGCCTTGTGATTTTTTGCAGGCAAGCAGACAAGTGACGAGCAGACAAGCAGACAAGTTGATAGTAAACGAGGATGTAACAGGTAATAAAGCTGATCTCCTTGTCTGCTCGTCACTTGTTTGCTCGTCACTTGTCTGCTCGTCTGTTGAAAAACTCGTCTGTTGAAAAACTCGTCTGCCGTGAACAGCTGAACAGTTTTTGGCTTAAAGTTTGTGTGGATGGGCAAAATTTATTACTTTTGCGCTCGATTGGAAAAGGAACAACAAAAAACAACGAGTTGCAATGAATATTTCTTATAAATGGCTTAAGGATTATGTAGATTTCAACCTTACGCCGCAAGAGGTTTGCGATGCCCTGACGTCGGTCGGTCTCGAAGTGGATTCGCTTGAGGAGGTGCAAGGCGTCAAAGGCGGACTTAAAGGATTGTACGTCGGAAAAGTGCTGACGTGTGAACCTCATCCAAACTCAGACCATTTACATGTTACTACTGTTGACTTGGGTCGCGAGACGCCATCGCAGATTGTTTGCGGCGCTCCCAACGTGGCTGCCGGACAGAAAGTCATCGTGGCCGACTTGGGCTGCGTGCTTTACGACGGCGACAAGGAGTTTGTCATAAAGAAATCTAAACTCCGCGGCGTTGAAAGCTTCGGCATGATTTGCGCAGAGGACGAAATAGGCGTAGGCACGAGCCACGACGGCATAATAGTACTGCCCGAGGATGCTCCCGTAGGCCAGCCGGCCGCAGAGTATTACAACTTGGAAAGCGACTGGTTGATAGAAATTGACATTACGGCCAACCGCGCCGACGCTTTGTCGCACTGGGGAGTGGCGCGCGACCTTTACGCTTGGCTCGTGCGCAACGGTTACGAGACGTCGCTGCACCGTCCCGGTTGCGAAGCGTTCAGCGTGGACGACAATGCGCTGCCGATAGACGTGACCATCGAGAACAACGATGCCTGCAAACGCTACGCCTGCGTAAGCATCACAGGTTGCGAAGTCAAGGAAAGTCCCGAATGGCTGCAGGAGAGGTTGCGCACGATAGGTTTGCGTCCGATAAACAACATCGTCGACATTACCAATTATATAATGATGGCCTACGGTCAGCCTTTGCATTGCTTCGACGCCGACATGGTCGACGGCCACCACATCATCGTTAAGACCATGCCCGAGGGCACGCCGTTCGTCACGCTCGACGGAGTGGAACATAAGCTGGGCTCGCACGACCTTGCCATCTGCAACGAGAACGACGCCATGTGTATAGCCGGCGTGTTCGGCGGAAAAGGCAGCGGCACGTACGAAACGACGAAGAACGTAGTGCTCGAGAGCGCTTATTTCCATCCTACATGGATACGCAAGAGCGCACGCCGTCATGGCTTGAGCACTGATGCGTCGTTCCGCTTCGAGCGCGGCATCGATCCCGACGGAGTGATTTACGCCTTGAAGCAGGCCGCCATAATGTGCAAGGAGTTGGCCGGCGGCAAAGTGTCGATGGAGATAAATGACGTTTATCCCGAACCTATGCAAGGCTTCAAGGTATCGTTGAAGTATGACTATGTAAACAGCTTGATAGGTAAGGACTTACCGGCCGATATGGTGAAAGCTATCGTGACAAGCCTCGACATGAGGATCGACGGCGAGACGGCCGACGGACTTGAACTGAGCGTGCCTCCTTACCGTGTCGACGTGCAACGTCCGTGCGACGTGGTTGAAGATATTCTCCGCATATACGGATATAACAATGTGGAAATACCGACACAGCTCAAAAGTTCGCTCGTTATAAAAGGCGAAGAGGACAACAAGCATAAGTTGGAGAACATCGTCGGCGAACAGCTCGTAGGTTGCGGCTTTAACGAGATATTGAACAATTCGCTGACGAAAGCCGCTTATTACGAAGGATTGAACCATTATAATACCGAGAACCTTGTACGGATAATGAATCCGTTAAGCTCCGACCTTAACGTGATGCGTGCCACGCTGCTCTTCGGCGGATTGGAAAGCATCGCCTATAACGTTAACCGTAAGAATCCTAACCTGAGGTTCTTCGAGGTTGGCAACATATATAAGTTCTTGCCGGAGAAGCAGAACCACGACAATCCGATGGCCGCGTACAGGGAAGAGAAGCATATAGGGCTTTGGGTTACAGGAAAGCGTGTTGCCGGCAGTTGGGCGCATCCAGACGAGGACTCGTCTTTCTATGAACTGAAGGCGTATGTCGACAACATATTCCGGCGCGTAGGCTTGGCGGCTGGTTTGGTTGTGGCGAAGAAGAGCGACAACGATGTCTTTGCTACGGCCATGTCGTTAGAGGACAGGAACGGTAAGGTGTTCGCCGAGCTTGGTGTCTTGAGCAAGAAACAGTTGAAGAAATTCGGAATAGACAACGAAGTTTATTACGCCGACATCCATTGGAATACTTTGGTTAAGGCAGTCGGCAATAAGACTGTAAGTTTCCGCGAGATTAGCAAGTATCCGGCCGTAAGTCGCGACCTCGCCCTGCTCCTTGACAAGAATGTGCAGTTCAGCGAGATTGAGCGCGTAGCCCGACAGACGGAGAAGAAGTATCTTAAGAGCGTTGAACTGTTTGACGTGTATGAAGGCAAGAACCTGCCCGAAGGCAAGAAGAGCTATGCCGTAAACTTCATTCTGCAGGATGAGGAAAAGACGCTCAACGACAAGCAGATAGACGTAATGATGAACAAGCTGATAGCCAATTTGAAGAAAGAGTTGAAAGCAGAATTGAGGTAAAGTGGGTTAAGAATTAAGAGTTAAGATTTTAAGATACGGTGTCCATACCTAATTTATGGAAGCATCCGGCGGGAGAGAGGCCGTTTCTTTTAATCAGCCTTAACGCAGAACTTCGTTTCTTCACTCTTGATTCTTAATTTAAATTTTAAATATAAAAAATCAGTATGGGAAGAGCATTTGAATATCGTAAAGCTACGAAATTGAAAAGATGGGGCCATATGGCCAGGACGTTTACAAAGATTGGCAAGCAGATTGCCATAGCAGTGAAAGCCGGTGGTCCCGACCCTGACAACAATCCGCATTTGCGCTCGATAATACTCAACGCAAAGCGTGAGAACATGCCATTGGAAAACGTAAAGCGTGCGATTAAGAACGCTATGGGCAAAGACCAGAGCGAATACAAGGAAGTTACGTACGAGGGATACGGCCCTCATGGCATAGCCATATTTGTAGATGCCGCCACGGACAACACCACGCGCACAGTAGGCAACGTGCGTGCCATATTCAATAAGTTCAACGGCAACTTGGGAACAATGGGCAGTCTTTCGTTCCTGTTCGACCACAAGTGCGTGTTCACATTTAAGAAAAAGGATGGGCTCGACATGGACGAACTTATCCTTGACCTTATTGATTACGGTGTTGAAGACGAGTATGACGTTGACGAAGAGTCAGGCGAAATAACCATCTACGGCGACCCGAAGAGCTTCGGCGAGATACAGAAGCACCTTGAGGAAAACGGATTCGAGGTTACGGGTGCCGAGTTCACCCGCATACCTAACGACCTTAAGGATGTTACGCCTGAAGAGCGTGCGGCTATCGACAAGATGGTCGACTTGCTTGAGGACGACGACGACGTGCAGAACGTTTATACCAACATGAAGCCCGAAGAATAAGAGGATAGGGTAGTACGGTTCTTATGAAAAAAGTATCATACGTTACGTCGGGTACTTGCAGCAAGTTGATCGACTTGGAAGTAGACGACAACAACAGGATAAGCAACGTAAGCTTCACCGGCGGATGCAACGGCAACCTGCAGGGTATATGTTCGCTTGTAAAGGGAATGAACATCGACGAGGTAGGACGGAAGCTAAAAGGCATACGTTGCGGAAGCAAAAACACCAGTTGCCCCGACCAATTATGCAAGGCCATAGAGCAACTTAAGCAAAACAATGGCTTATAATCATACGGACGGCCGTAGTAAACATACGTGCCGTCCGTTTTTTCGTTTTTATATTCTCAATAATCAATCCTCAATTAAATCATGAAGACAGAACTTGAAAAATGCCTCGCAGGAGAGCCGTTTTACGGCGGAGACCCAGAGATAGCTGCTATTGCGGCAAGGGCTAAACGCCTGACGCGCGAACTTAACGACACCGACTATACCGACACGGAAGCAAAACGGAAGATATTCCGCCAACTGTTCGGCAGAGTGGGACGGCGCGTGCATATCGACGTAGACTTCCACTGCGAGTACGGCCGCCACATACTGATAGGCGACCGGGTGATAATCAACATGAACTGCACTTTCGTAGACAACAACATCATCGAGATAGGCAACGACGTGCTCATAGCCTCCAACGTGCAGATTTACACCGCCACACACTCTACGAAATACGCCGAGCGCATACTCCCCGACGACGGCTCTGACGACTGCGAGTTTTGCCTTACGTATGCCCTGCCCGTGAAAATATGCGACGGTGCGTGGATCGGCGGCGGTGTGGTGATATTGCCCGGAGTGACAATCGGGCGCAACAGCGTCATAGGCGCAGGCAGCGTTGTTACCCGCTCTATTCCCGATAATTGCGTAGCCGTGGGCAATCCGTGCAGGGTGATCAAGAATGTTGACAACGGTGAGTATGCATAAGGGGGTAGTGCCGTGGTAAAAAGGAACTAACATAACTCAATTACAGGAACTTTGGAATTACACAAAGCTTGTAAAACAACTTTTCCCAGGCAGATATGAAACGGAGTGAAAAACTGGAATAACGGAAAGAGGGCGTATCAAAAAGTAGCTAATAGGAGTCAGACGCTTCGCGTCGGAGTTAATGGGAGTTAACGGACGAATGCTAAGTTGTTGTAATATGGCATTGTCCGTTAACTCCGGCGGATGAAACGAGCTTAACTCCTGTTAACTACTGATAACTCCAGATTTATGATATACCCTTTGGCCTTTATTTCCTGCTAAGATTTTTAGCAGTCGCCAATAATATAAAACGGGCGTTAAGCAAGTGTCTCTGTTGCCAGGCCTATTTACCGAAAAGCTCTTTTTCGGTGAACGCTCCGAGTTTTACATAATCTTTATATATCTCGGCATAAGCCTTTACGTTGTCAGGCTGCGGCTTGTATTCCTTAGAGAATCCGCTGTTCATCTTCTCTATGGCGTCTTCAACCTTTGCATAAACGCCGGCCGCCGTTGCGGCGAACATGGCTGCGCCGAGGGCGCATGCCTGGTCGGTGTTGCATACTTTTATCGGCTTGTTTATAACGTCGCACATGGTCTGCATTACGAAAGGCGACTTCAGGGCAATGCCACCGATGCCGATAACATTGTCGATGACGACACCTTCCTCCTCAAACCTGTCGACGATGGCTTTCGTGCCGAACGCCGTGGCTTCCACGAGGGCGCGGAACACTTGCGGTGCGGTGGTGCCGAGGGTGAAGCCTGCGATAGTCCCCTTAAGCAGCTGGTTAGCATCGGGAGTGCGGCGGCCGTTAATCCAGTCGGTTGCTATCATGGTGCTTTCGCTTACGGGTATCTTCTCGGCTTCTTCGGTAAGTTTGACAATGATTTTATCGCATGTGTCCTCGACAATCTTGTCAACGTCTTCCTTACCGAGTTTGTCGCCGATGGCTTGCGGAAGGATGTTTCTTACAGGGAATTCAAGTATGCGCCTGAACATGGCGTAAACGTCGCCGAAGCTTGACTGGCCTGCCTCAAGACCGACCATGCCTGGGATTACGCTGCCGTCAACCTGGCCACAGATGCCCTTTATGCATTTCGTGCCTATCTCGTCATACGAGGCTACCATTACGTCGCACGTAGAGGTGCCGATCACCCTTACGAGAGTGTGGGGCGTTACTCCTGCGCCTACTGCGCCCATGTGGCAGTCGTATGCGCCGCCAGCCACTACGACGTTCTCGCTGAGGCCGAGCCTCTGCGCCCATTCCTTGCACAGGTGGCCTACGGGTTTGTCTGCGGTTTCAGTCTCGGTGAAGAGCCTGTCGCGGAATCCCGCAAGCTTCGGGTCTACCGAGGTAAGGAACTCTTCCGAAGGCAGTCCTCCCCATTCCTTGTGCCACATGGCCTTGTGGCCGCAGGCGCAGCGGCTGCGCACGATGTCCTTTGATGATTTAACGCCTGTAAGCACGGCCGGGAGCCATTCGCAATATTCAACTATCGAGTATGCCTTCTTCGCTATTTCGGGGTCTTCGCGCAGGATGTGGAGTGCCTTTGCCCAAAACCATTCGGCTGAGTAGATGCCGCCTTCGTACTTTGCGTAGTTGACGTCCGACTTTGCGCATGCGGCGTTGATTTCCTCGGCCTCCTTAACGGCCGTGTGGTCTTTCCAAAGCACGAACATGGCGTTGGGATTCTCGGCGAATTCGGGCAGCATGGCCAACGGCGTACCGCTTTCGTCGGTGAACGCCGGGGTTGAGCCGGTCGTGTCGAAAGCTATGCCGACTACGTTCTCGGCTACGCCTTTGGCGCATTGGCTGAGCGCGTCGGTCACGGTAGCCTCGAGTACTTCAAGATAGTCTTTGGGGTGCTGGCGCCACTGGTTTATTTTAGGATTGCAATATAATCCTTTTTTCCAACGCGGGTAATATTTAACGCTGGTGGCGAGTATTTCGCCTGTCTCAGCATTGACTACGAGGGCGCGTGCGGAGTCGCTTCCGTAGTCGAGTCCGATTACATATTTTTGCATAATCTTATAAATTTCTTGGGTTTGAAAATAAATAAGAGTTAAGAATTAAGAAAACCAATTATATGAAATACAATCGGTTTTCTTAATTCTTAACTCTTAATCCTTAATTAGTTTAACGCCTTGTTGAGCATGTAATAAACTTCGTTGAAGCGTAGCTCCTTGCGGAAGTTGTCGACCGTGGTGTCATTGTTGATGAATACGGCCTCGATGCCTGCAATCTCGGCGTAGTCCTGCCAGTATTCGTCGGTAAGGTCGTAAGAGAAACAGCTGTGGTGAGTGCCGCCTGCGTAAATCCAGCAGCCTGCACCAACCTCGAAGTTTGGCTGGGGTATCCACAATGCCGACGCAACGGGCAGTTTGGGTAGCGGTTTCGGTTCGATGCAGTCAACGTCGTTCACAATCATACGGAAGCGGTTGCCCATGTCGACCACGGTGGCGGTGACACCCTTGCCCACCTTCGACGTGAATACGAGGCGCGCGGTCTCGCTCTTCCTTACGCCGATTCCGAGGAAGTGTACTTCCAAGCGTGGCTTCGATGCGGCGATGAGCGGGCTGACCTCGAGCATGTGCGACTGGAGTATGGCACTTTGCTCGCCGTTGAAGTTAAGCGTGTAGTCTTCGAGGAACGAACATCCGTTCTCCATGCCTTGCGTCATGAACCATACGGTACGGTAGAGTGCGGCCGATTTCCAGTCGCCTTCTGCTCCGAAGCCGTAGCCTTCCGCCATGAGGCGCTGTGAAGCAAGGCCCGGAATCTGGTCGAAGCCCATGCCTGAGTTCTCTACGTCTACATCGCCGAGGTCGTCAAAGTTTGTGGTGAAACCTTTGGCACCCTTTTCATTCAGGATTGCACGCAGGGCGAGTTCGGCCTTGGCTGCGTTCCATACCTTCTTATACGCAACGGTCGACTTGTCTTCAAGTTCTGCGTCATGCTCGTATTCCTTGAAGTATGTTTCGACGAGTGCGTTGATGTCTTCATCCTTAAGGTTCTTGTAATATTCGAGAACCTCGCTGAACGGGCAATAGTCAACGTGGTATCCCAATACTTGCTCGGCTGCCACCTTGTCGCCGTCGGTTACGGCCACGTTGTTCATCTGGTCGCCGAAACGTATGATGAGCATGTCTTGTGCGTCGGCCCAAGCTGCGCAAACACGTTCCCAAACGGCAATGTGGTCTTGTGTCTTAGCCTCTTTCCAATAGCCTACGACGAGCTTGCGGCGCAGGCGCATGCGTGCTATGATATGGCCGAACTCACGATCGCCATGTGCGCTTTGGTTCAGGTTCATGAAGTCCATGTCGATAGAGTCCCATGGAATCTCGGCGTTGAACTGGGTGTGTAAGTGGAGCAGGGGCTTGTGCAGTATCTGTAGGCCGTGGATCCACATCTTTGCCGGTGAGAAAGTGTGCATCCATGTTATGACACCGATGCATTTTTTGTCGTTATTCGCGGCTGCGAACAGTTCAGCCACTTCTTTGCTGCTATTGGCTGTTCCCTTATATACGACTTTGACGGGCAGTCTGCCTGAATCGTTAAGTCCGTCAACCATTTCCTTTGAGTGGCCGTCGACTTGTGCGACTGCCTCGCCTCCATAAAGAAGTTGTGCTCCTGTAATGAACCAAACTTCAAAATTCTCAAATGCTTTTACCATAGTCATTGATTTTTAGTTGTTAGTATTTGACTGTTATTTTTTCTTTTGTCCGTAGTAAGCGTTGGGCCCGTGCTTGCGGCTGAAATGTTTTTCAACGAGCAGCGGGTTCATTGTCGTTTCTGGATTCACGCAGAATGATACAAATGCCATTTTGGCCACCTGTTCCATCACAACGGCGTTATAAACGGCATTGTCAGGGTTTTTGCCCCATGAGAACGGACCATGGTTTTTCACCAATACGCCCGGTGTGTGCACGTAGTTGATGTCCTTGAACCTGTCGACGATGACAGTTCCCGTCTCTTTTTCGTATTCGGCCATTTGGTCTGCTGTCATGTCTGCAGTGCAAGGAATGGCATCGTGGAAATAGTCGGCGTGGGTTGTTCCGATGTTAGGGATGTCTTTTCCTGCCTGCGCCCATGCCGTAGCGTATGTCGAATGCGTGTGCACGATGCCGCCTATCTCTGGAAACGCACGGTACAGGACGAGGTGGGTGGGCGTGTCTGACGATGGGTTGAGGTTGCCTTCTACGGTCTTGCCTGTTTGCAAATCGACAACTACCATGTCTGACGCTTTCATTTCGTCATAGCTTACGCCTGAAGGCTTGATTACTACGAGTCCTTTCTCGCGGTCGATTCCTGATACATTACCCCAGGTGAATATAACCAAGTTGTGCTTAACCAAATCCAAGTTGGCCTTAAACACTTTTTCTTTCAATTCTTCTAACATAGTATTAAAGTTTAAAAATTGGGTCTTCCATATATGCTTCCTTGTTGAAACGGTAAAGGGCCGCACCGCGTTTCGATGTCACTTTATCTATTTGGTCGGTTTTTTCAATGTATTCGATAGTCTTAATCCTCTTCCTGAAATTCCGTTTGTCAATGTTTTCACTTAGTATGGCTTCATACACATGTTGTAGTTGTGTAAGCGTGAAAAGATCGGGAAGTAGGTTGAAGCTTAACGGCTCGGATGAAATCCTCCTGCGTAGAAGGGTTATGGCTTTCTTCACCATGTCATTGTGGTCTGAATATAATTTCGGCAAGTCTTCAAGATTCACCCACTCAACCTGGTGTTCCTTTAACAGGCTTTCGTCGTAATCATTCACGTTGATAAGTGCGCAGTACGCAATAGAAATAACTCTTTCTCCAGGGTCGCGGTCGATTGCTCCGAATGCACCGACTTGTTTCATGTAGATGTCTTTCAGTCCGGTCAGTTGGAACAGCACCCTGTTCGCAGCGTCGTCGAGGCTTTCGTTCTCTTCGACGAAACCGCCGTAAAGTGACCATTCCCCTCTTCCTGGATCCATCTGCCTTTTACCGAGAAGAAGTTTCAACTTTCTATCTTCGAAACCGAAGATTATGCAATCGACGGAAACAAAGACTTTGGAATGTTCGTTATAATAAATTGTCATTACTTATTTGTTTATTATTTGTAATCGCATTGGCCCGCCGGCAATTGGTAAGTGTCTTGCCGGCATGCCAATGGATGATATGGTCTGCTTATCTTGATTTACCAGAAATAAGCGTAGAATGCTGCACACAAGGCGACAACGCCGATTGTTGCCACAACGTCCCATTTGCTCCAGCTCTTGAGAATCTGGGCTTTGTATTCTTTCGTGAACGTAATCGCCTCGATTTGCTCTGCACTCGGTTTCGGCGTGAACATTGATACGACGATCATGAGTGCGATGATAAATACGAGCAGCCAAATCTCAAATACGAGCCAATTGGTTTGCCAGAACCATGTAGTGCTTTCCCAAAATGCTCCTTCCATAACGGCGTTACCGTTTTTCGTGATAACATTTGTCAGAAGGCGGATCATGCCGATTATGAAACCGCCGATAAGGCCCCATTGGCCTGCTAACGGTGTTATCTTCTTGGAGAATATACCCATCGTGAACACGGCAACCATTGCCGGAGCCAAGAGCGACTGGATGTTCTGCAAGTAGCTGTAAAGCGTGTCCATACTCATCATGACCGGCATCCAGATAAGGCCAAGTATGACAACAACGACGGTTGCGATGCGTCCTACCAATACGTAATGGGCTTCGCTCTTGCCTTTCTTCATCGGTTTGTAGAAATCTTCGGTGAATAGCGTTGCGCACGAATTGAAGAACGCGGCCAGGGAAGCTACCAAGGCGCAGATAAAGCCTATCGTCACGATGCCCTTGACGCCGGCGGGCAAGATGAACTTGACCATTTGTGCGAATGCCGCATCAGTGTCAGGCTCGGTCGTGCCGGCTTTCAGTGAGAATTCGAACGAACTCGTCGGGTCTTCGGCAAGGGCGGCTGCAATCATTCCGGGTATGAGGAACATGAAAACGGGGAGCAGCTTGAAATAGCCTGCTGCGATGGTACCGCGGCGGGCGCGCTTCATAACTTCCTCGTTAGCCTCGCCTTTACGTTGGCCGAGCACACGCTGAACGATGTGTTGGTCTGTACACCAATACCAGAATCCGATGATGCTGGCTCCGATGAATACTACGAAACCTGGGTATTCCTTATACATGGGGTCGCCTTCCTCCCAGTGGAACATGTGCGTTGTCCCGTAGCCGTCGTGTAATTTTCCGCAGAACTCCATCATCGTCGTCCAACCTTCACCGATGCTTCCTCCGCCGAGCGTGGCGAGTCCGAGGAATAATACGAGGAATGAACCGATAATCAGTATGGGAGTTTGTATGGCGGAAAGTGTCATTACGCCTTTCATTCCTCCGAATACCGTAAAGATTGCAGTTATGACGATCAAGCCGATGGCACCATACCAAAATGGTATTCCAAGAAGGTACTCGAAGAATATACCGCCGGTGAATGCGGTCACGCTTACCTTTGTCAGGATATATGCGACAAGGGTGATGATGGACAACCATGAGCCCGTCGCTTGTGTGTAGCGGAATTTCAGGAAGTCGGGCATGGTTATGATTTTGCCTAACTTGTTGTTCAGTAATTGGTAAAACGGAACGAACAGCCATCCAAGGATTAGGATCATCCATCCTTGCATTTCCCAATGGGCCATGCCGACACCGTCTTTCGCTCCTGTTCCGGCAAGGCCTACAAGGTGTTCCGAACCGATATTGGCGGCGAAGATTGCCGCACCGATGATGTACCACGGTTCACCTTTGCCGAACAGATAGTCCTCACTGTTTGCTCCTTGCTGCATCCGTTTGTCTTTTTGGATTGAGCGGTAAACAGCCCATCCAACCAACAATACTCCGACTATCAAAATTGTCCAGTCGAGCCAGATAAATTCATGTGTGTTCCAATTCATTTTATTTATTAGTTTTGTTTTTAGGTAAAGTGTTGCTTTAATATTATTTGACGCTGAATCTGTAAGCTACGTGGCTGTAGTATTTCTCGCCCGGCTTCAAATAAGGTGACGGCCAGTCTTTTTTGTTTGGGGAGTCTGGATATTTCTGGCTTTCAAGGCAGACTGAAACGTGCTTGGGATATTTGATGCCGTGTTTGCAACTTATGCCCGTGCCTTGGAAGTTGCCGGTGTAAACTTGCACTCCGGGTTCGTTAGTGAACATCTCAAGGAAAATACCTGTTTTCGGCGAGTAAAGGGATGCAGCGACAGTCGTGTCGTCGCCTTTGCCGTCTTTATATGTGTTCAGGCACCAGTTATGGTCGTATCCTGATGCGTTTCTTATCTGGTCAAATGTAGTGTCGTTAATTGTTTCGCTTATTGCGTGGGCCCTGCGGAAATCCATGGGAGTGCCTTCTACAGGCTTGATTTCTCCTGTTGTCATATATGTTGAATCGGCTGGAGTGTAGTTGTCTGCGTTAACATACAGAACCATGTCCATGCCTTCTTTCGACGGGTCGCCGTTAAGATTAAAATAGCTGTGGTTTGTCATGTTGATGACAGTTTCTTTGTCCGTCTCAGCCTCGAATACGATGTCAAGGGTGTTGTCTGAAAGCAACTTGTACGTTGTCGTTGCTTTTACGGTGCCGGGGAAGCCGTTGTCTCCATCGGGAGAGACAATGCTTAATTCCAATGTTGAATCATTCAATAAGTTGGCATCGTAAACTTGGTACATCCATCCGGAAGGGCCTCCGTGCAGGCAATGGCCGAAATTGTTTGTCGGCAATTGTATTGCTTTGCCGTCTACGTTTAGTTTCCCTTTGTTTATCCTGTTGGCATATCTACCTACGGAAGATCCGAAGTCGCTTGGGCTGTTTACTGTGTCGGCGTATTGCGCGATATTGTCATAGCCTAATACGACATCGGTCGGTTTGCCGTTTTTGTCAGGTACGGTCAATGATACCACTCGTCCGCCGAAGTTTGTGATGCAAACCTCCATGCCTTTTGAGTTCTTCAGCGTGTAAAGCTTTACGGGCTTTTCGTTGATTATCGTGTCAAATGCTGCAGGATTGAGTCCCGAAACTGTAAGGTTACTTTCTGTTTTTGTTGAACAAGCCGATACCATTGCTATCGCAATGCCAAGGCCTACAATGCTTGATGTGATGCTCTTCATACAACTTGATTATTAAGTTTCCGTTTATGGGTGTAAAATTACAACTTAATTTCTTATGAACGTATATTTAATTGGATATTTTATGATATAAAAACGTACATTTGCAAATTTTGTACTAAATGTGATACCTATTAGTGCTGATCTTTTTGAAAAAATAACATATTAACATTTCATTAAAAACAAAAGAGCCGTTTTAATTGGCTCTTTTGTTTTTAATGAAATGTGGATTTTAGCAAACCTTATGAGCACCGTCGCTGATGACTACGTTGTAAACCTTAGGTTGCTTGTTGAACTTTTCTTTGTATTCGGTTGTCGCGTCGTTGATGAACTTATCATAAAGCTCTTCTTTGACAAGGTTGATTGTGCATCCGCCGAAGCCGCCGCCCATAATCCTACTACCGGTGACTCCGTCCCTGCGTGCGATATCGACAAGGAAGTCAAGTTCTTCGCATGAAACTTCGTAATCTTTGCTTAATCCGTCATGTGTTTCATACATCTTTTGTCCAACAGTCTCATAATCTCCGGCTATCAGTGCGGCGCAGACTGCCAATACTCTGTCTTTTTCTCCAAGGACGTATGTAGCTCTCTTAATGTCTTCTTCGCTAACGTCGGCCTTTACTGATTCAAGCATGTCCCAGTTGGCGTCGCGCAGTGTTTCGATAGTCCTATCGGTGTATCTGTTCTTTAATGCTTCGACGACGTTTTCGCAACTTTTACGCCTGTCATTATATGCTGAAGAGGCAAGTTCGTGTTTCACTACGGAGTCAAGCAAAACGAGCTTGTAGCCTTTGGGCTCAAACGGGTAATATTCAAATTCACGGCTTCTGCAGTCGAGGCGCATGAGTTTGCCTTCCTTTCCGAAAATGCTGGCAAACTGATCCATGATGCCGCAGTTTACGCCGCAATAATTATGTTCCGTAGCTTGTCCTGCCAAAACCATATCCCATTTTGAGACTTTGTTTTCGCCGAACAGGTCGTTGAGCGCGAATGCGAAACAGCTCTCCATTGCGGCTGACGAGGACATGCCTGCGCCAAGTGGAACGTCGCCGGCAAACGCAATGTTGAATCCTTTTACGTCAACGCCACGTTTTTTCATTTCTTGGATGATTCCGTAAATATAGCGCGCCCAGCTGGTGCGTGGCCCTTCAGGGTCGTTTACTTTGAATTCAACCCTGTCTTTCAGGTCGATGGCGTATGCCATTACCGTGTCTGTCCCATTTGGGCGTACTTCGCACATGATACCCTTGTCTATGGCACCTGGGAAAACGAAACCTCCGTTATAATCTGTGTGTTCTCCAATGAGGTTGATGCGTCCTGGGGCAGCATAAATGTTGCCTGTCTGTCCGTCAAAATGTTTGATGAAACGGCTTCTTACAAATTCTATGTCCATATTTTTCTTGATTATTAAGTTGATGATTTAGGTCTTATTGGGAGTTTGTGGTTATTTCTCAACTCCGAATTTATAAATGGTCTTTTGCTTATACTGGTCGCCCGGCCGTAAAATCACGGATGGGAAGTATGGATGGTTGGGGGAGTCTGGGAAGTGTTGCGCTTCAAAGCATACGGCACTTCTTCTTGGGAATGTCGCGCCGTGTTGTCCCTTGTACCCGTCAGCCCAGTTGTCAGTGTAGAATTGCATGCCAGGCTCGGTGGTGTAAACATCCATCGTGCGGCCGCTGACAGGTTCTGTCACGCGTGCGGCAAAACTTAGTTCGCCTTCTTCTTTTTTGTTCAATACGAAACAATGGTCGTATCCGGCGCCGTTCTTTATTTGCTCGTCATCGGCGTTGATGTCCTGTCCTATGGCTTTGGGCGCACGGAAATCAAACGGTGTGCCTTTGACGAATCTTATTTCGCCGGTAGGGATCGAAGTCTCGTCGATTGGCAAATAATAGTCGGCGTTTATTTCACAGATATTGTTGTCTATTGACGGGGTGGGGTTGGCTGTTCCTGCCAGACTGAAGAACCCATGGCTTGTAAGGTTGATAATCGTCTTCTTGTTCGTGGTTGCCATGTATTCGATAATCAATTCGTTATCGTCATTGAAAATATATCCAACCGTTACTTTCACTTCTCCTGTATAACCTTCTTCTCCATAAGAAGACACGTAGCTAAGAATCAGAGTCTCGTCGTTCATTCTCAAAGCGTCCCATACTTTTGCGTTGAATCCCTTGTTGCCGCCGTGCAGTGAGTTCGGGCCGTTGTTAATCGCCAATTGGTATTCTTTGCCGTTAAGTTGGAACTTGCCCTTGCATATCCTGTTGCCGTAGCGGCCGATGAGCGTTGACAAGTATGGCTCGGGGCTGTTGATGACATCCTGGATGTTGTCATGGCCTTGTATGACGTTCGCGTAGTTGCCGTTTTTGTCAGGGACCATTATGGCTACGATTGCGCCGCCGTAATTTGTTATGGCCACTTCGTTACCCCATTTGTTCTTGAGAATATATAAATCCGTCTTTTTTCCGTTTATAGTGGTTTGAAAGTCTTCCCTATTCAAACCACATAAGCATTGCGTTTCATTTGTGCTCATAATATTATTCTTTTTAGTTATAAACTTATTTGCAAAGTAACTTAAAAAAGTTGAGAAACACAAATGAAACGCATGAAATTATATTGTTTTATTGTTAAAAACGATTAAACACAATCATTTAGGAAGTCTGCTACTATATAACTGCTTCCTCCTACGAATATGAAATCGTCCTCCGTAGCACTCTTTACGGCTTCTTTGTAAGCGCTTTTCACGTCAGGGTAGCAGCAGCCTTTCAGGTGGCGCATGCTTCCGAGGCGCATTATCTCCTTTTCGTCGACGGCCCTTTTGTTGTCGGCCTTTGTAAAGTAGTATGCCGCGTCTTTGGGGAGAAGGTCCATTACGGTTTGAACGTCCTTGTCATCGACCATTCCGAATACGATGTGCATTTTGCGGCATTTTTGGGCTTTAAGTTGGCGGCTTAGGTAGATCCATCCGCCAACGTTATGGCCAGTGTCGCAGATTACGGTGGGTTTGTCGTTTACTTTTTGCCAACGGCCGAGCAGGCCTGTGCTTTCTGAAACACTGGCAAAGCCTTTGTGTACGTCCGTGTCGCTTATCTTCAGGCCCAACTCCCTCAGTTTCTTGACGGCGCACAGCACCGTCGGCGTGTTCTTTTTCTGATAGATGCCGCCAAGTTCTCCGTGGAATGTTCCGAACGATTCCGTTGCGTATGTAATCCCTCCTTTATGGGCAGGTCTGGCTGCCAGCATTTCACCGCATTCTTCAGCGAAGGTTATCCGACTGCCGCATTCTTCGGCTTTTGCCGTGAATACGGGACGTGTCTCTTCAACGCTTTCACCTATTATAATAGGTATGCCGTTTTTTATGATACCGGCTTTTTCGCTGGCTATCTCCCTTAATGTGTTGCCGAGGAATTGCGTATGGTCCAGGCTGATGTTTGTTATGATCGATAGGATGGGAGTTATGATGTTTGTGCAGTCAAGCCGTCCGCCAAGTCCCACTTCAACGACGGCAATGTCGATGCAGCATTCTGCGAAGTACTTGAAAGCCAAGGCTGTAGTAAGTTCGAAGAAACTTGGGTGCAGAGGCTCGAAGAAGTCGCGCTCGTTTCTTACGAAGTCGACAACGTATTCCTTGCTTATACATTCGCCGTTGACCCTGATGCGCTCGCGGAAATCCTTAAGGTGGGGCGACGTGTAAAGTCCGACCTTGTATCCTGCAGCTTGCAGTATGGCCGCTATCGTGTGTGAACAAGATCCCTTGCCGTTGGTGCCGGCTATGTGTATGGTCTTGTATTTTTTGTGGGGGTGGCCGAAGTGTTCGTCAAGCTTTATTGTATTGTACAATCCCTCTTTATAAGCAACAGCGCCCACTTTTTGAAACATAGGGACGCTGTTGTAAAGGTATTCGATAGTCTCTTCGTATGTCATTTGAGCGACTTGTCCTTTTTAGTTAAAGTAATTCTTGAACTTCTGGAAGATTGTACGCTTCGTGGCGTTGTCGCCCTTGAAGTTGTCGCTCTCACGCATTTCCTCGAGTGAGCGCCTTTCCTGTGAGTTGAGCGTCTTTGGCACATACACGCTGATGTTGACAACCATGTCGCCCACGCCGCGGCCGTAGCCTTGTACGGCCGGAAGCCCCTTGCCCCTAAGCCGCAGGGCTTTGCCCGGTTGTGTGCCAGGCTCAATCTTTACGCGCACTCTTCCGCCGTCGATCGTCGGAATCTCGACACTACCGCCGAGGGCGGCTGTGGGGAAGTCGAGCAGCAGGTTGTATATTATGTCGTTGTCGTCGCGTATGAACGTGTCGTTGGGCTCCTCCTCGATGTATACCTGAATGTTGCCGGGCACGCCGTTGTGCCGTCCGGCGTTGCCTTTCCCGGGAACGTTTACAACCATTCCCTCTGAAACTCCTGCCGGGATGTTTATCTCGACCACTTCTTCCCCTTTGACGATTCCGTTGCCGCCGCAAACGTGGCACTTGTTTTTTATCACCATGCCTTCGCCACCGCATGTGGGGCATACGTTTTGTGTTTGCATCATTCCGAAAATGCTCTGCGTCGTATGTGTCACCACGCCGCTGCCGTGGCACGTCGGACACGTTTCCTTAGCGCTGTTGCCTTCGGCTCCGCTGCCGTGGCAGTGGCTGCAGGGTACGTCTTTCTTTACCTTGAATTTCTTTGTGACTCCGGTGGATATTTCCTGCAACGTAAGTTTGACTTTCAGGCGCAGGTCCGAGCCTCTCTGCTGTGCCGGCCGCCGTTGGCCACCGCCGAATCCGCCGCCGCCGAATCCTCCGAATCCGCCGCGTCCGCCGAAGATGTCGCCGAACATGGAGAAGATATCGTCCATACTGAATCCGCCTGCGCTGCTGAATCCGCCGAATCCACTTTCGCCCCCGGGGCCGTTGAACCCGAACTGGTCGTATTGCCGGCGTTTTTGCGGATCGTGCAAAACGTCATACGCTTCAGCCGCCTCCTTAAATTTGTCTTCGGCCTCTTTGTTGCCGGGATTCCTGTCAGGGTGGTATTTGATGGCTATTTTCCTATAAGCCTTTTTTATTTCGTCTTCTGAGGCGTCTTTGCTCACGCCGAGAACCTCATAGTAGTCTCTCTTTGCCATAATCTTTGTTTTTGCTAATTAAGAATTAAGGATTAAGAATTAAGAAAATGTGCCATGGATAAAGCATTTCGTTTTCTTAATCCTTAACTCTTAATTAATTTGATTCTTTATTGTCCGACCGCCACTTTGGCATGCCTTATCACCTTGTCGTTGAGGGTGTATCCGGTCTGTACGCAGTCGAGCACTTTGCCTTTCTTGTCGTCGCCCATGCCGGGAACCATTGCCACGGCCTCATGGAAGTTGGTGTCAAAATCGGCGTCGGTCGTGTCAATCTTCTTTACGCCGAGGCTTTCCATTACCTTGTTGGTCTTTTGGTAAATCAGCTTCATTCCTTCTTTCAGCACTTCGGCGTCATCCGTTTTTTCGGCGTTGGCGATGGCGCGTTCCATGTCGTCTATTATCGGGAGGATGGCTTGCACGGCCTTTTCCGAACCGTTCAATACCAGTTCGGCTTTCTCTTTAAGCGTGCGCTTGCGGTAATTGTCGAATTCGGCGACTGAGCGGAGGTATTTGTCTTTTAACGCGGCGATTTCGTCGAGGGCCGCGTCAAGCGGGTCTTTCTCTTCCGCCTTTCCGTCCTCAGCGTCCGCCTGTCCTGTTGCCTCTCCGGTCTTTGCTTCGTTGTCGCATGTTGTTTCTTCCGTAGTTCCGCCTGCCGTTTTGTCGTTGGCGCAAGTTCCGCCGTCGGTATTCCCGGCGTTCTCCTCGTTCTTTATGTTTTCGTTTTCCTCTTTCATGATGTTAAAGTGTTTTTGTTTACCCCTAAGCAAAAATCTTGCCAACATGCCTGCGAGTGACATTTATTCATACATCTTTGCGCGTTGTTCTTTAAGTTGCTCGTCGTAGATGTAGTCGTCGTACTGCATCAACTTGTCGATAGTGCCTTTCGGCGTCAGTTCGATTATGCGGTTGGCCACGGTCTGTATGAATTCGTGGTCGTGGCTGCTGAAGAGCACGTTGCCCTTGAAGCCTATGAGGTTGTTGTTGAACGCCTGGATGCTCTCAAGGTCGAGGTGGTTGGTCGGTGTGTCGAGGATGATGCAGTTGGCGTTTTTCAGTTGCATGCGGGCTATCATGCAGCGCATCTTTTCGCCGCCGCTGAGCACGTTTACTTTTTTCATCACCTCTTCGCCGCTGAACAGCATGCGGCCGAGATAGCTTTTCATTACAACCTCGTTGCCCGTGCCGAACTGGCTCAGCCAGTCTACAAGGTTAAGGTCGCAGTTGAAAAACTCCGTATTGTCGAGCGGCAGGTAGGCCGTGGTTATCGTCACGCCCCACTTGTATGTGCCGGCGTCGGCCTGGCGGTTGCCGTTGATTATCTCGAATAGTGCCGTCATGGCCTTGGGGTTGCGGCTGAGGAATACTATCTTCTGTCCTTTCTCGACGTTGAAGTTTACGTTGTCGAACAATACCGTTCCGTCGGTATCGACGGCTTTCAGCCCTTCCACTTCGAGAATTTGGTTGCCTGGTTCGCGCTCCATTTGGAATATGATGCCCGGATATTTGCGCGACGAGGGGCGTATTTCGTCGACTGTCAGCTTGGCGAGCATCTTCTTTCGGCTGGTCGTCTGCTTGCTCTTTGCCACGTTTGCCGAGAACCTGCGGATGAACTCCTCAAGTTCCTTGCGCTTCTCCTCGGCTTTCTGGCGTTGGTTCTGCGCCTGGCGGAGGGCCAGCTGCGAGCTTTCGTACCAGAAAGAGTAGTTGCCGGCGAACACCGTCACCTTGCCGAAGTCGATGTCGACGGTCTGCGTGCTTACGGCGTCGAGGAAGTGGCGGTCGTGGCTTACTACGAGCACGGTTTGCTCCACGTTGCTCAAGTATTCCTCAAGCCATTGTACGGTGTCGAGGTCGAGGTCGTTGGTCGGCTCGTCGAGCAGCAGGTTGTCGGGATTGCCGAAGAGGGCCTTGGCCAGCATGACGCGTACTTTTTCGTTGTTCGACAATTCGCTCATCTGCTTTTGGTGCATGTTTTCCTTTACGCCGAGGTTCGACAGCATCTGCGCAGCGTCGCTTTCGGCGTTCCATCCGCCCATTTCGGCGAACTTCTCTTCAAGTTCGGCTACGCGGTTGCCGTCCTCGTCGCTGAAGTCTTCTTTCATATAGAGGGCTTCGCGTTCCTTCATGTTCTGCCAAAGTGGCTGGTGCCCCATGAGCACCGTGTCCATGACGCTGAATGAGTCGTATTTGAAGTGGTCTTGATCCAACACGGAGAGTCGCTCGCCGGGTCCAAGCTCCACGCTTCCCTTGTTAGGCTCAAGTTCTCCGCTGATGGCTTTGAGCAGGGTGGACTTGCCCGCTCCGTTCGCGCCTATCACGCCGTAAATGTTTCCGTTGGTGAACTTGATGTTTACATCCTTGTAAAGCACTCTCTTACCGAATTGGATTGCAAGATTGGTTACTGTTATCATTCCGTTTTACCTTAATATAAATATATTATGTTCGCTTTGTTCGTTCGCGCTGCAAAATTACAATATTTTATCCGATAATCCAAATTATTGTGCGTTAGGGCCTTGTGTTTTCATTTGTGTTTGTGCGACGGCACATTAAAATTATAGTGTGTGGTGAAGTTGGGGGAGTTGTCATAAGTCGGGGGCGTTTCCACTTGCCGGAGCTGCCGGACAACAGCCTATATGCCAACGATTCGGAGTATCGCCCGTTGGTTCACGTTGACTCCGACGCAAAGCGTCGTACTGCGGCCAGCTACTTTTTCTTAAATATGCGGTGCTGGTTTATGTTGAGCAATAGCGTTTAAAAGTGGCTTATCACATCCCTTAGGAAATCAGCCAAAAACGGCTCTTTCCCCATCTTCATCTTGAATGTGTCGTTTTTAGGGGCTTTTACGGCATTCTCATCCATTTTGTACGCCCTTAAACGGTATGATATTGAGTCGTGTCTTGTGGTGGGGTGGCCGTATTCCTTGATTGCCGTAGCCGGGATGTGGATGTTTGTCACCAAAGAATCTTTACCCTCATCCTTGGAGTGCCTTTCCGTCGTTTGTGCGCAAGAGATGCCGCCACAGAAAAGCGTTGTCAATAATATTGCCGCTAACTTTCCCATTTTATTGTGTTTTTACAAAGATACGGATAATTGGTTTATGTTGTATTCTTGGAAACGTTTTTTATGTTTTACAAGCTGGTTTTATCCTTTTTTAATGTGTTTTTGCATTTAATTTTTAGGGCATGTGTAGGATTTGCGTTGGTGATGAATCATGCCCTTTTTGTCTAAACAGTTCATTAAATGTTATAAAACCTGATAAGATCTTGGCAGATTGTCAAAAACTGAGTGTCGGCCGTAATATGGTTTTTAGGGAATGAAAGCATTGTCTTATGCCTTTGCGTTGTGGTTTTGATGCTTGTTCGTGTACGAAAGATTGTAGTTCGCGTTACAAAAGCTTGCCTTTTGTCGGGTAAACGCTTGTCTTTCGCCTTGTAAAAGGCTGTCTTTTGCATCGTAAAACGATGCTTTTTGTAGCGTTTTACGTTGACAAAAAGGCATGTCGGGCTGTCATTATGTAAAAACAGCGCCCGACCGTCATCCGGGCGGAGTTGGGACGGTCGGGCGCTGTTGCTTGTTTATATTGACTTTGAAATAATGTCGGTGTGTAAGGATTATTGTTTTTCCAACCAATCGTCAATAAGTCTTCGTGCTATCGAGAGTTTTTCGGGGATTTCCGGCAGGTCGTCTTTGCCGAACCAGCCGCCGTCGCCCAGCTCGGAGCGTTGCAGGTGTATTTCGCCTTCTTCGTAGTCGGCGTGGAAACCTACCATGAGTCCGCAAGGGTAGGGCCACGGTTGCGAACCGAAATAGCGTAGGTTTTTTATCTTCAATCCGGTTTCTTCCATGACTTCGCGGCGTACTGCTTCTTCAAGCGTTTCGCCTGTCTCGACGAAGCCTGCCACAAGGCCGTAATAATGTCCTTTGAAATTGTTGGCGTGCACCAAAAGGACTTCGTCGCCGCGGTGGATGAGCACGATGATTGCGGTTGACAGCAGGGGCCACACTTCACGGCCGCAATCGGTGCATTTTTTTGATATGTCGGTGTGCAGTTTCATTTTGCCGCCGCATTTGCCGCAGTATTGCGTATTGGCGTCCCAATAGAGTATTTCGGCGCATTTTCCCGCCTTGTAATAAAGTTCAGGTGAAAGTTTTCTGTATGACGCGCGCAAGGGGCACAACTCGTATTTTCCGCCAAGTGTGACGTTGTCGCTTCGGTATGTCTTCACGTCGGTTCCGTTAAGAGGCGGAGTTATGTTGTGGATGTCTCCTGCCGGGCGTGCGGCTTCGAGCGGCGGTTCTGCCTGCAGTGGTATTGTATAGCCGTCGGCCGTCTTTTCGAGCATCAGTTGCGAGTCGCTGAAAATGAACCAGTATTTTTCCATCGTCAGATTTATTTAATGATGTGTCTGATGGTAAGAGTGTGAAAAGCAAAGTTGTGTAACATTCCGGTTGCAGTTTTTATCTTTGCTGTTTCATTGTTTTGTTTTTTCCACCGAATAATAGCTCTTTATCGCGTATTATAGCTTGCCGTGTCCAGTTGTCCGGTACGAAGCGCCAGTTGCTGTTTGGCTGTGGATCCATTGTGCCCGCGGCTTCAATTTCCTTCATCAGGTAATAGCGTTGGTCGCGTTCGCTTTCGTATGCCGTCCTGCCTTTAAGCGAGTCGTGGGGTATGCCTGCGCCTTTGGTGAGGAGTTCGCCTCCGCCGTTGCCTCTGTAGCTGTTCATCGCCACGTCGTACCATGCCGTCTCGTCGAACGGCCTGCCGTCGCTCATCCTGATGATTTTCACTTTGCGTCCCTCGGGTTGGGTAACGTCTACTTCATAGTCTATTCCGGCTGCGCTGTCGAAGTTGAATGCGAGGTTCTTGAATCCGTATCCTCCGTGTTCGTCGCGTTCGAGCAGCATTATGTGGTCGGTTGGCGATGTCATACGGTTTGTCCACAATGCGTAACTCATTTCGAGGTAGTCGTGTATTTCCTTACCCGTCATGCGGAGTACGCATATTTGGTTCTCGTATTTGTAAAGGTTGAACATGTCGCTCACGCGGACGTCGCCGGCTTCGATGCCGGCATCGAACGCCAACGGCGCGTTGAACGAAATGTCGGCTTTTGTGATTCGGAGTTGCAGGTTGTGTATGAAGTCGCAGAAGGCACTGTTGCCGAAATAAGAGTCGCGTGTGCGGATAGTGCTCTTAAACGTTCCTATCTTGCGGTCGACGAAAGCGTTGACACTGTCTATGTCGCTTTGGAAGTGTTCTATGAAATCATTGTCAACGGCTTGTTGCCTTATGTCGTGCACGTCGCCGGTAATTTCTTTCTTAACCACCTTTCCGTCTGCCGTCGTAACGGTGATTGTAGCGTCGCATACGTATTCGGCGTTCGACGAAGGGTTAAGGCATAATACCTTGCCGCTTTCGATGTTGGTTACGCTCTCTTTGTTCGACCTGTGGTCGTGGCCGTAAAGAATCAGGTCGAAGCCGGCAACTTCCATGGCTATGCGCAGGGCTGCGTTTTCTTCATATTGTCCGGTGGTTATGCCGCCGTCGCGGCCGGAGTGGAACAGTCCTATGATAATATCGGGCTGTTCTTCCTTCTTAACCCGTTCAATCCATTGCCTGGCGCTTTGCGTCATGTCCTCAAAGTGTATCCCGCTCCAAAGGCGTTCGTTTAGCCAGTTCGGGATAGCGGGCGTTGTAAGTCCTATTACGGCTATGCGTATGCCGTCGCGCTCGAGGATTGTGTACGGCTTAAGATATGGCTTGCCGGTCGACGTGTCTGTCATGTTCGCACCGAGCACCGGACAATTAACTTCGCTTATCCATTTGTCGTACACGTCGTGCCCTGTTTCAATGTCGTGGTTGCCTATCGTCTGTGCGTCGTAGCCCATGTAGTTTACCACTGAGGCGGCGACGTTGGGCATGTCGGGTTTCACGTAGTTGCAATAATAGCATGTGGGCTGGCCTTGTAGTATGTCACCGTTGTCAAGTAGGACGAGTCTGCCGCCGTATGTGCTTCTCAGCTTTTTCACATAAGTGCTTATACGTGCCAGCGAGCCTTCCGCCGGTTCCCTGTTGATAAAGTCGTATGGGAAGAAACATCCGTGCACGTCGCTCGTCTGCAGCACGCGTATTTCGATGGTTTTATTTTCAGCCCTCATTGTCGTATATTGGCAACAAAGCATCAAGTATGCGATTATTACCAGCTTGTTCATTTCTTGTCGTTATTCTACAATTTTAGTCATCGACAGTTCTGTTATCTTTCCGTCCGGGTCAACCTTGGCGTTTATCCTGAACACGTTTACGGGTCCGGTGCCGTCTGTTTTCCTAATTTCCTGCTCGGCCATGAAAGTCGTGTCGTATTCGTATAGGCCGTCTCCGATTTCTTTTTTCCGTATGTCATAACTTCCAGGTATGCTCCATACCATGCTTTCGACGTCGGCTTTATAAAGTTTGTGCATGAATGAAACGACGTCGCTTTTTGTCGCATTCTGTTTCCCAAGGAAGTTTATGTATTCATTGACGTCGGTCGTCAAGTTGCTTTCGTCCTTGGAATTGATGCATACGAAGAAGTTATGGAAAATACCACTTATCTTCAGGCGTTCGTCGGAGCTTACTTCGCTTGACTTAATTTTCTTAAGCGCAATCATGGCTTCTTCGTAATGGGCACCGCCCGAGTGTGCGTCGACATACATTTGGTAAGATTCGGCCGTATTAAGCTTTGCCGCCTGTTCCCAGTCTATTGAGTCTATTTTGTCGAGGGCTTCCTGCCTGTGCGGACTGTCGGGGTGGGTTTCGATATAGTCGGTCAAGGCGGCTTTCGAGCCGCTTACCAAAGCGTTAGTCCAGTCTTGGTCTTGTTTGTATATTTTTTCGAGATGTGCTGTTATCGAGTCGATATGCTCTTCAGGCGCGTCCTTGAAGTTGTTGAGATATGTTTGCAATATGGTGGGGTCGCTGCTTCTCATTGCGTACTCGTATTCCTCTTGCTCTTTGTCGTTTTCTGCGTTTTTGTAGAAATAAAGGCACGCGCCCAAGACCATTAAGGCGATAAGGACTGAAGCAATCAGTGTGCCCTTGTTGCTTTTTTTCCCATTTCCGTCGTTTCCGTTGCCATTATTGTTTCCGTTTGTGGTTTCAGGCATTGTTGCGTCCGTTGTACGGACTGGCAGGCTCACGGCTCCGGCCGTATTGTCCGGCCTGTTGCCACCGTTGTCGTCTTGTGATTGTTGTGTGTTGTTTTCCTGATTGTATTCGGCTGCTTTATGGCAGTGGGGACATACGACTTCGCTCTTGAAGTAGATTTCCCCACAATAGGGGCACCTGATGATTTTCCCTGCAATTTCCACGCCGCAACTTGGACATACCGGAGCCTTGTCGCTGGTCTGATGGCCGCACTCCGGGCACTTGATGATTGCCATTGGTTTATTCCTCTTTTTATTTTACGCTATGTTCTTTATTTTCTTGTTTTGTTGCCGACTCGTTTCTAAAAATGCTTGAACCTTATTTCTCTCATGCTGTGCCGTCCCATAAACCGGCTTTTGTCGACATAAGTGTTGATTCCGTTTATCCGCCCCTTGGCCGTGTATTGCCACATTGTATAGTCGTGGTCGTCGGCCAGCTTGGGCTTTTCGTCGGAATACTGGGCGATCATCAACTTGTAGCCGTCAAGCTTGCCCACGAGGTGCTTGTTGTAAAAGTTCGTGTATGTGTAAAGAAGCGGTTTTTGGCGGTAAGCCTTTTCCACCATGTCGAGAAACTTGAAGAGCGAGTCGCAAAATTCGTCGGTCTTCAATCCGCCGGTCGACTCTATGTCGATCATCGGTATTAGGTCTTGGTCGCCGGGCCTGCATTGCGACTTGAAGTTTTCAAGTTGTTTCCCGAGATCCGTTTTTGGCCGGAAAAAATGATACGAACCGACTTTCAGGCCATACCTGTGGGCAAGTTCGATGTTGCGTTCGTATGTCTTGTCTATATGAGTGCTGCCTTCGGTCGCTTTCAGGTAGACGTAAGCCATTTTGCTGTTTGCGCCTACGGTCTCCCAAAACACTTCGCCTTGGTAATGGCTTAGGTCGATGCCGTGGACGTGCCTGCATGTGTCTTCACACAGCACGTTGCCGTCGTCGTTTTGGGCGGTTGAATATTGGATGCCGAGTATGAGTAAACTGATAATGAAGAGTATATGCCGTTTCATGAAATCTTATTTATTGCAAAGTAGCGGCGGCAATTGATATTGCTGCTGTCGGCCTTGTCCGGGAGTCATCTACCGGTCATGCCGCGCCGTTTTTTCTTAATTTTGCAAAGGTACACTTAATCGTCTTTACCGCAAAAAAAATTATAAAAATTTAGTTATTCGTCAATGTTTGAAAGACTTTTGGCAATATTGGCAATGAAGCGGCTTGAAGTCTCGACGGGCATGTATTTGAAGAATCTTAAAGGGCTTGTGTTTGGCTTGCTAATGGGGTTTATTCCCTGTCCGTCGGTCTCTTTCCGTTGTGGCCGTACGGACAATTCAGGCGAAGACTCGACGGCCTTGCTTAAGATTAGGTCGGCTTTGCGCCGATATTTGCATCCGGCTTCTTTTATGAATGGGAATTCCTCCGCCTCGAAAGAGAACAGGCTGATAAGGCAACAGCATACGATGTTGCACATTTTCCTTATTCCAAGCAGTTTTATCCATGCTTCAATTTTAACAAAGTCGATCTTGTCGCCGTATGCCCTGAGGTATGCGCCAAGGTCGGCCATGGCCGTAATGTCGACACCTTTGTCTAACAAGTTGTTGATGTTGTCGATAAGTTTGCATAGCATCGTTAATGAGTTTATTGACGTGTCGATGCTGTGAATCTCGTCGAATATAATCTTGTTAAGTTTGTTGTTAAGGTGGAAATTTGAGAATTTCTTAATTCTGCGCCCGGGAGCGAATCCGCTTCTTGCCGCCGTAGCTTGTGTCTGACAGATGCCGCCGCTTGCTTGCTCGTAAATTCCGTGCGGTATCATGCCTTCGTCGGATTTTACGATGCCGGAGCAAACGTAGCCTTCTACGCCGTATGCCTTGGCGGTAAGCAGCAGCTTGTTCCATTTGTATTCAGACATTTCCTCAATTGCGCGGTCGGCTCCGAACGCACCTATGGATAACAGTCTTGTGAAATTCCTGAACAGTATTCTCATTATTTATTTATGGGGCTGGCAAATTTCAGACGTGCAGATTATCGACAATAGACGAATGACAAGCAGACGGGGGCGTGCGCCCTTGTCCGCTTGCCACTGTCATGCAAGCCTGCCGACGGGTTTCGGCGAAAGCTTATAGGGTGACACCGTTCTTGAAGATGGATATTTCGCGGTATCCGTTCTTCTCGTTGCATGTCTTTTCGCCGTTGGCTACGGCTATTATCTTGTCGATGAACTTGCGCAGCAGTGCTTGCATGTCGGTGCCGTCGACAAGTTCGCCGGCGTTGAAGTCAACCCAGTTGGGCTTGTTCTTGAACAAGTCGGAGTTTGTCGATATTTTCATTGTCGGGATGAATGTGCCGAAAGGCGTGCCGCGCCCGGTCGTGAACAGCACTATCTGGCATCCGGCGGCGGCCAGCGCTGTTGATGCTACGAGGTCGTTGCCCGGAGCCGACAGCAGATTCAGGCCCTTTACCTGCAGCCTGTCGCCGTATCCCAACACGCCGCTGACCGGCGCCCGGCCGCATTTTTGCGTACATCCGAGGGCTTTGTCTTCAAGTGTCGATATGCCTCCGGCCTTGTTTCCCGGCGACGGATTCTCGCCTACGGGCTCGCCGTGGCTTAAGAAGTATTCCTTGAAGTCGTTTACCAGTTTTACAGTCTGGTTGAACAGGTCTTCATTCTCGCAACGGTTCATCAGGATTGTTTCGGCACCGAACATTTCGGGCACCTCGGTAAGTATCGACGTTCCGCCCTGGGCAACGAGGAAGTCTGAGAATTCGCCAACGAGCGGGTTGGCCGTTATTCCACTGAAGCCGTCGCTGCCGCCGCACTTCAGGCCTACGCGCAATTCACTGAGCGGACAGTCTGTGCGCTTGTCGTTCTTTGCGATGCCGTACAGCGAGCGCAGTATCCGCATGCCTTCTTCTATTTCGTCGCCTTTCACTTTTTGTACGACGAGGAACTTGATTCTCTCCTTGTCGTAGTCGCCGAGCAGGCGCTCAAACTGGTCGGGCTGGTTGTTTTCGCAACCAAGGCTCAAAACGAGCACGGCTCCGGCGTTGGGGTGGAGCACTATGTCGCGCAGCACCTTCTTCGTATTCTCATGGTCCTCGCTGAGCTGCGAGCAGCCGTAATTGTGGTGCCATGCGTGTACGGCGTCGATGCCCTCCAGGCCTGTTTCGGCGGCCAGCATTCCGGCCAGCCGTTCGGCTATGCCGTTTACGCAGCCTACGGTAGGCACAATCCATACCTCGTTCCTGATGCCCACTTCGCCGTTCTTGCGCATGTAGCCCTTGAACGTGAGGTTTTCGGCCGGTATTCCGAGCTTTTCGTCCACGGGGTGGTATTCATACGAGAGCGTGCCTGAAAGGTTTGTCTTAAGGTTGTTCTCGTTGACCCACTGTCCTGCGGTCAGGTTTTCCTTGGCGTGTCCTATCGGATAGCCGTATTTTATAATGTTAGTACCTGCCGGCGTGTCGGCCGTCAGTATTTTGTGGCCTGCCGGCGTGTCCTGCAATACTTCTATGTTTTTGCCGTCGACGCTGATGGTCTCACCTTTTTTTAAGTCTCTCAGGCAGACTACCACGGTGTCGGCCCTGTTGATTTTTATGAAAGAAGCTTTTTCCATAATGTTTTGTGATTTGTTTATTTTTTAGTAGTCAATGACAGATTGTTTTTCAGACGGCTGCTTTCATGCCTGTAATGTGCTTGCCGAGCCGCCTTTGCGCCTTACAGTTGCGTCCTCCTGTAGAAGTCGATGTTCTCCTTTGTAAGCAGTTCTATCGGCATGTAGTTCACGGGGTTGACTTTCTTTTTAAGCACGATTGCCTGGAAGAGCGTGTCGACGCAGTTGTAGCCTTGCATGAAGGCGTGCTGCGCGATTATGAACGACATTGAGCCGAGTCGAAGGCATTTCGCGTTCCTCTCCACCATGTCGTATCCCATTATCTGTACGTCGCGTTTGCCTTTCCTCAGCAGGTATTCGCCGACGATGTGCCCTTTTGAGCAGAATGTTATGCAGTGGTGTACGTCGGGGTGGTTGTCGAAGAACTCGTCAAGCAGGCCGTCGTATCGTTCCATGTCCTCGTCGAGCGGCAGGTCAAGCTCGATAATCCTTATGGCGGGGCAGTTGTCCTGCATGTAGTGGCGGAAGCCCACTTCCCTGTTTTCCTGCTGCTTGCTTGCCACCTTGCCGTTTTTAGTCTGCTTCATAAGCATTATTTCCTTTTCGCCCGAGGCTATGAGCATGAGCATCTTCGCCGCGAAGAATCCGCTGCAGAACGAGTCTTGCCCGTAGAACGACAGCGGACAGAGGTCGGGCATGTAAGAGTCGAGCAGAATGAACGGTATTCCCTGTGCGTGGAGTTTGTCGGTGAACGCCTTTGTCGGTTCCAGCTCGCCCGGCACGACGATTACTCCGCCCGGCTTGGAGTCGAGGCATTTGCGGCAAACGTCCTTGAACGTGTCGGTGTCGAACCGGCGGTAGTACATCATTTTCACGCTGACATGGAAGTCGCGCCTGGCCTCGCACGCCCGGGCCGCCCCTTCTTCTATCTCTTCCCAATAAGCTTCCGACTCGTGTTTCGGTATTATGCAGTAGAACGTGTAGCGCTTGTTGTAGGCAAGGGCGCTGGCGTACATGTTGGGCTGGTAGTTTATGCTGTTCAGCACCTGTTCCACTTTCTCTCTTGCCTCTTTCGACACGTTGGGGCGGTTGTGCAGCACTCTGTCTACCGTGCCTACCGATACTCCGGACTTTTCGGCGATGTCTTTTATTCTTATTTTCTCGTTCATAAAGTCAACATATATTTTTGCGGAAGCTGAAGATTGGCTTCTTGCGCCAATCCGCCGACCTTTAGCGTGCGGTGCGGCTTATCTTATGCAAAGATACAACAAAAAACTGAGAATGAGGGCAGAATGATGAAAAATCTGTGAGAATGAGCGGATTAATTGATTTAGTTGGATTCTCTGTGCAGACAACAGATGCCACAGAAAAGTCAGTTGAAGC
>CALUIJ010000109.1 GCA_944320675.1 uncultured Prevotella sp. | reverse complement strand
CTTACCGTGGTGTTCGCGGCGGCGTTCGCCTACATGGAGTGGGACAACCGCTCGCCTTACTTCCGCATGGATGTGTTCCGCCTGCGCACTATAAACGTAGGCATGGCGCTGTTCCTGCTGCTCATGGTTTTCAACACAAGCTCGATGTTCGTAAGCGTATTCACCGGCGTGGGCATGGAGATAGACAACTGGCAGAACGCCTCTTTGGGCAACTGGAGCATGCTGGGATACCTCGTAGGGGCTGTGGTGGCGGTAGTCCTCGGGTCGCGCGGCGTAAGTCTGAAATACCTCTTCGGCATAGGCTTCGCGCTCATAGGGGCGGCCGCCTTGTTCATGTACTTCGAGGTGCAGACGGCCGGACTGTACGAGCGGATGAAGTATCCGGTCATTATCCGCTCGGCAGGCATGATGCTGGTTTACTCGCTTGCCGCCGTCTACGCCAACCAGCGCATGCCCTTCAAGTACCTGTCTACGTGGATATGCGTCATGCTCAGCGTGCGCATGGTCGTCGGCCCGGCCGTAGGCTCGGCGCTTTACTCCAACCTGTTGCAGCACCGCCAGCAGCACTACGTTACGATGTTCGCCCAAGACGTTGACCGGGTCGACGCGCAGTCGGCCGCCGACTACGACCGTACGGCCTACGGCATGCGCCTCCAGGGGCGCAGCGCGGCTGAGGCCGAGACTACGGCCGCCATGTCGGCAAAGGGCAAGGTGCAGGTGCAGGCCACGCTGTCGGCCGTCAAGGAGATGGCCGGATGGACGTTCTACGGCTGCATGGCTACGATGCTCTTCGTGCTCATTTATCCATATAAGAAGAGGAAATTATCCGCTTGGCCGGGCTGACGGCCTGCCAAGTCGGATAATTTTACTACCTTAGCGGCGTAAAAACATTCAGCGTTATGGAAGAATCATTCGACGGCACGGCGGCCGGCAGGCTGGCCGCATTGCAGGAAAGCATAATAGGGAGGGCCGACGTGTGCTCGTCGGGGGGAGTAGTAGGGGCGCTGCCCGGCCGCATGGCGGAGGGCTTACTGTGCTTCGGCATCGGACTGGTGGTATGCCACCGGGGCGGCTTCGACTTCACCCTGTCGGGCCGCGGACACTCGGCGCGCGGCGGGCAGACCGTGTTCATACCCGAGGGGGCGTTCTTCAGCGTCGACCGCCAGTCGCCCGACCTGCTCGTGAGCATCATCATATACAAGACCGAACCCATACGCTACGTCCTCGGAACGATGGTGCAGTCGGTCAGGCTTTATTCCATCATGTCGCCCGAAAAGCACTGCGTGTGGAGCACCGGCGACGAGGACGGGCTGGCGCGCTACGTCGCGCTCATCGGCCCGGGGCAGCCGCGGCCCGACGACTTCTTCGCCGTGAACGAGCGCAAGCTGCTCCTGCTGTCGCTCACTTACAGGCTCTGCGCGCTGTTCGGCAGGCGGTTCCTCGGCGGAGGCTCGCCCGACGCGCGCCGCACGGAGACATTCCTCAAGCTCGTAAGGCTGATCGACCGCCACTATACGGCAGAGCGCGGCGTGGCGTTCTACGCCGACAAACTGTTCCTCACGCCCAAATACCTGTCGGAACTGTCAAAGTCGGTGTGCGGATACACCGTGCAGGAACTCGTCTTCAAGGCCATAACGCGCCGCGCCATGGCCTTGCTCGACAGCACGAACAAGACCGTAGCCGAGATAGCCGACGAGTTCAACTTCCCCAATCCGTCGAGCTTCGGCACGTTTTTCAGGAAACAGACGGGCATGTCGCCGCAACGATACCGCAACAGGACGTAACACATTGATATTCAAAAACGTCAGTCCGGTATAAGGATTATTCCACAAAAAGTACCGTTATTGTATTGGATTTAAGAAGTCGGTGGCATTCTGTCATTCCGGGCCGGGGCCCGGAATGACAGAATGCCACCGACTTCTTACGCTTTAGAATGATTCCATTTCCTAATTTCTTATACCGAACTCACGTATTCAAAAGATTATGAACAGCACTGTAAAAGACGGCCTTTTACAGGCTGAAAGACGGCAAACGGCCCTGCGAAAGCTAACCTTTCGCAGGGCCGTTTGCGGCATTTTGGATCATCGGGTTTATCAGCCCGCCGGGCCGCAGGCTGCCTACTTATCCTTGACTATCAGCGCGGGGCCGGGCTTGTTGTAGCCGAAGAGCGGCTTGGGCATGTCGTTGCCCTCTACGGTGAAGCCGTCGGTGGCCTCGTCGAAGTAGACGCAGAATGCGCGCGAGTTTGTGGCGTAGGGCGAATCCGCCGGCAGGCTGATCTTGTTTCCGCTGATTACCGAGCCGGGTTGGTTCGACAGCGTGTATATGCCGCCTGCGTCGTAGAGTATCCGGGCGTAGTCGCGCACGTCGTTGTTTACAATCCTGTTGTTGCGCATGCAGCTCTCCTTTGCCGTCCAACCCCAGCCTACGCAGATGCCCGAGTAGTTTACGCCGGCCACTTCGTTATGCTCTATTACGATGTCCGACACGTATCCGGCGCTCACCGCGGCGCATCCCCAGTCCTCGTTGGTGGCGTCGCTTATCGTGCAGCGGCTTATCGTGAGGTTGCGGCAGATGTCGTCAGGTATGGCGGGAGAGTAGGGTATGTGCGTCTCGAAGCCTCCCTCGCCGAACGATCCGGCCATTACGGCCGTGCCGCCGACGTCAGTGAACGTGCAGGCGGTTATCTCCGACGAGCTTACGGCATAGCGGAAGTCCAACGCCGTGGCCCCTACGTGGCTGAAGCGGCAGCCGGTGAAGGCCACGCCTGTGGCGAACTGCGCCGTGACGGCCGCCTCGGGGCGCGCTATCCACGCCTGGTTTTCAAGCTCGGCCTTATGGAAAAGGCCCGGCTCGGCCAGCTTGTAGGCGTCGATCAGGCGGAATCCGCCCTGCAGGGTGACGTGCCCCTCACGCAGGGGGCGCGTCCATGCGGCGTGCTCGAACGAGAGGTTCTCAAAGCGTATGTTGCTTACCCTCCGCTCGCGCGTGCCGCCTATCTCGACGAGAGTCTCCAGGGCGGGCACCGTCACCTCCGTTTGGTCGGGCCGGCGGCCGTCCCCGGGGTAGTAATATATGCGCCCCGATGGGTAGTCCTGGTACCATTCGCCGGGTTGGTCCAACAGTTCGAGGGCGTTGACGAGGGCGAACGACGAGCTGCCGCGTTCGCCGTCGATAACCGGTTGGGGCCACGGGTGGGCGAACTCGAGCCGGCTCTCGGGCTGGTGGAACCACACTTTCGTCGTGCCGTCGCCCATGTCTTTCATCGCCCTTACGCGCAGTATGGCTATCGCCCAGCGTTGGTGCACTATCATTTCGAGCTGCCCGGCGCGGCTCAGGTCTACGGCAGGCGTGGGTATGGTGATGCTCTCGTCCTCGGGCGAGAACGCCTTCATGCGCTCCATCGAGTAGGGGCCGTCGAACTGCGCGGCGCGCACGGCCTTGCGGCCGTCGGCGTACAGCTGGCGCGCGTATACTATGCGGCCGTTGGACATGGGGGCTTCGGCCACCCACACCTTGCCCCTCGCCGACGCCGGCAGGCGCGGGTCGTCGGCCGCCAGGCGCCATCCCGTAACGCTTACGCCGCCGCTGATGACGGCCGTCTCGCCCTCGGTGCCGCGTATCGTGGTGGGCGACGACGGCGTGCCGCTGTCCTCGGGACGGACGAATACCGGCTTGTCCAACCTGTAAACGCCGCCTTTCATGATGATGTTGATTCCTCCGTCGGCCTCGCTTGCGCCTAAGCGGCGCCATTCGCGCGCCTGTTTCAGGGCCGCGTCGACGGTCTTCAGCGGCGCGGCGGCTGTGCCGTCGGCGCGGTCGTCGCCGTCGGGTGATACGTAGATGTCGCCTGCCAGGGCGCAGGCTGACGATAAGGTTGACGTTAGTAATAAGGTAAAGATTCGTTTTTTCATAGGTAGTGGTTATTTAAAACCGCCCCGGCCGCCGTGGCCGGGGCGGTTGATTGTTGTTTATTTCTTAGGCTTCCTCCTTGCCCATCCTTCTTCGCTGAAGTCAGGCTCTTCGCCTACCAGCTTAACGTCCTTGCCGCCCGTGTTGAAGAACTGCCGCCAGTCGTCCTTGCGTCCGCTCTCGTTGAACTCGCCGTCGGCCTTCTTGCGCCGGCGTTCCGAGCGTTCGCCGCCCTCCTGGTCGCGGCGGCGCGGCTTCTTGTCGAAGCTTGCCGGCTTGTCGTCCCTCCGTCCGCCGCGCTGCGGCTTCGAGTCGCGGTCGGCGTCGTTGCAGCGCACTTGCCGGCCCTTGTACGTCGTGCCGTCGAGCGCGCGCATCACTTTGGCCGCGTCTTTCTCGGGCACTTCGAAGTACGATATCTTCGACATGAGGTCTATCGCGCCTATTTCCTGGCGTCCGCCGCGCATGTTGCGGTTGACGAACTGCATCAGCTCGCCCGGGTAGAAGCCGTCGGCCTTGCCGAGGTTGATGAACAACCGGCGGTAGCCGGCCTCGGCCTTGTGGGTGCGCTTGCGCTCGTCGCTGGTGCGCTCCTTCTTCTTGCGGTCGCCGCGGCTCGTGGGTTTCCCTATCTCGGGCGCGTCGGCGTAGTATGCGAGGAACTTGCCGAACTCGAGGCTGACTATCTTCTTTATCACGTCCTCCTTGTCGATGTACTCGAAGTAGCGGTTGATGTCGTCCATGAAGGGTGCTATCTCCTCCTCGTTGACGTCGGTCTTGACTATCTGGTCCATCACCTTGTAGAGCTGCTTCTTGCATATCTCCTCGGCCGAGGGTATGTCGGCCTGGACGAACTCCTTGCCGATGGTCTTCTCTATGGCGCGTATCTTCGACTTCTCACGGGTGTGCACTATCGAGATCGACGTGCCCTTCTTGCCGGCGCGGCCGGTTCGTCCGCTGCGGTGGGTGTAGCTCTCGATGTCGTCGGGCAGTCCGTAGTTTATTACGTGGGTGAGGTCGTCTACGTCGAGTCCGCGCGCGGCCACGTCGGTGGCCACGAGCAGCTGCGTGAGGTGCTGGCGGAACTTCTGCATCGTGAGGTCGCGCTGCTGCTGCGAGAGGTCGCCGTGTAGCGACTCGGCGTTGTATCCGTCGTGGATGAGCTTGTCGGCTATCTCCTGCGTCTCGCGCTTCGTGCGGCAGAATATTATGGCGAAAATCTTCGGGTAGTAGTCAACGATGCGCTTCAGGGCGAGGTACTTGTCCTTGGCGTTGACCATATAATAAATGTGGTTCACGTGCTCGGCGCCCTCGTTGCGGCTGCCCACCACTATCTCCTTAGGGTCGGTAAGGTAGTTGCGCGCTATTTTCTCGATCTCGCGGCTCATCGTGGCCGAGAAGAGCAGCGTGTTGCGGTCCTTGGGCACGCCGGCCAGTATCTCGTCGATGCTTTCGGAGAAGCCCATGTTGACCATCTCGTCGGCCTCGTCGAGCACTACGTTCTTGACGGCCTCGAGCTTCGCCGCGCCGCGGTTCATCAGGTCGATGAGTCGTCCCGGCGTGGCTACGATTATCTGCGCGCCGTGCTTCAGGGCGCGTATCTGGTTCTCAATCGACGTGCCTCCGTACACTGGTACGACGTTGATGCCGCTGACGTACTTGGAGAAGTCCTTCAAGTCGTCGGCTATCTGTAGGCACAATTCCCTCGTAGGGCTGAGCACAAGAGCCTGCGTCTGGCGCACGCGCGCGTCCGTACGTTGCAGTATGGGTATGCCGAAGGCCGCCGTCTTTCCCGTGCCGGTCTGCGCCAGCGCGATTACGTCGTTCCTGTTACCCAGCAGATACGGTATGACTTCCTCCTGTACAGGCATTGGTTGCTCAAAGCCCAATTCCTCGATGGCGCGGCGAATCTCTTCGCTGACGCCCAATTCTTCAAATGTCTTCAATCTAAAATAATTATGTATAAAAAACTGCAGTCATGGCCAAACGTTCAAGCTCCGTTTGGCTTTCACGCTGCAAAGATAGTGCAAGCCGAGCGAAATGCAAAATAAAAACGAGAGAAACGAGTTTTTATTTTCATTTCCGAGGCGCAGCCTGTCTTATCCAAAGATAGTGCAAGCCGAGCGAATTGGCAAATCGCCGTAAGGCAAATGCAAAATAAAAACGAGGGAAACGAGTTTTTATTTTGCATTTGCTTGACGGCGATCTCCGATTCCGGGGCGCAGCCCGTCTTAATCCGTAGGCGGTGAGTGCGGGAGGCATACGTTTTTCCGTGTTTTCCAAGAGCTTACCTTTTGCGTCGTGAAAGGTAAGCTTTTGGAGCGCAAAAGGTAAGCTTCCGCAGGGTGGAAGATAAGCTTTCGCAAAGCGTCGCGCGAAGCCTTTCGGGGGCGGGGTTTTCCGCCGCCGAAGCCTTTCGCGGTCTTTAAATTTGTATATTTTTAGTATATGAATGTATGATATACAATTATTATCAGTCCACTTTTTTTGAATCGGCGTAAAAACTTAACCTCCTGATTGTCAGTGGTATGGCATCGTGGCGTATCGTCCTTTAGTCCACTTTTTATATTTGCAGGCTTTTTCTGCATTGTTTAAATGGATAAATTTGCGCCATCGTTATCGTGAAAATTACCTAAACAACAACAAACGTTATAAACTTTATGGAAAAATGTAAGTCATTCATCCTGACATTATTGGTTTCGCTATTGTCAGTGACGGCGTACGCGCAGGAGTTCGTCTGCTCGGGTACGATCGTCGACGACGCCGGCGAGCCGATAATCGGAGCGTCCGTCTTCCAGAAGGGAAGCACCAAGGGCGCGGTCTCCGACTTCAACGGAGAGTTCAAGTTGGCGCAAGTGCCCGAGGGCAGCGTCATCACGGTCTCGTACATCGGTTACAAGACCGTCGAGGCGAAGGCCGCCGCGGGCATGCGCATCGTGATGCACGAGGACAACGCCACGCTCAACGAGCTTGTCGTGGTAGGTTACGGCGTGCAGAAGAAGAGCGTCGTGACGGCCTCCATCGCCAAGGTGGGCGCCGACGAGCTGGGCATGACGGCCCCCGTCCGCATGGACAACGCCCTTAAGGGCCTCGCCGCCGGCGTTACGGTGACCTCTTCCTCGGGCCAGCCGGGAGCGGCTGCGCAGATCCGCGTGCGCGGTATAGGTACGATTAACAACTCCGACCCGCTCTACATCGTCGACGGAATGCCCATCGAGGGCGGCCTCGACTTCGTGAACCCGAGCGACATCGAGAGCATCGAGGTGCTCAAGGACG
>CALUIJ010000108.1 GCA_944320675.1 uncultured Prevotella sp. | reverse complement strand
GTGATGACCTTCCCCATCAGTCTGGTTTCTCAGATATTCATTAAGCTCTTTATGCAACATTTTATGCCGAGACTTTGACATATCCGTCAACGGTTGTTTTTCAGGGCCACCCAAAGCTTTCTGATAAATCGAACGATATTCATCCGGATTGCAGCATGGAAGTCATGACAAATCCGATTATTCAATCAAGCCCAATATCCAATTTATCCAAGAAATAACAGTAGACGCACGTCGCTTGTATGTCTGTTCGGAACCAACATTCTTCAAATTCCATTTTTTCATTATTCCAACCACCTCGCCATTTGTCGGGACATCTCCCTTGTCTAAATACAAATTCAAGGTGTCTCGAAATACCGCATGCGCCAAGATTAGTTTAGCAAATTCCAATTGCCGCCTGACTATAGGCAAATTAAATATACGAAATCCGCTTTCCGTCAAGACACACCCCTTTTGACCGTTTTCACAAACTACGTCCACTAACCCTAAATACCTTGCCGCATTTGAATAATAATCAGTCTGCCTCCGGTCGAAATCATAATTTTGCGTAATATCATCTTTACAAATAAAACCTTTTTGTCTTAACAGTTCGCAAAGATTAATCACACGCTCAAAACTATCCGCCTGCGGGAAAGGCAAATCCGGTTCTTTTACGACTTGGACACCTGCCAAAACATTCCGTATATCCTCAATATTAATTCCTTCTTCTTGGACTGCATATTTTTTATACCGTACCAAACTGATGGAATTATAAAATCCAGGTGTGGTAAATTCATATTCCCTCAGATGGAAAATCCCATTTGAATATGTCAGAAAAACCGGACGGACACGCTTTGTTATCTTATTGCTCCATAACCTATACGGATAGTACAATTGTCGAACAAGGAAATCGTCTGCAATGTAATTTTTCGCTTCAATCAAGATCAAAGATTCATCGCCTTCATATCCTCCGTCTATTTCAATCTGCGAATTATCAACATTTATTTTTAAAACGTCTTGTCCAGACTTAATCGTAAAGTCAAAAACAGAAGACCCCATCCGTCCGGAAACAGTAGGCAGAAGATTTTCTTCACCTGTGAAATCATGTAGCATATTTGATACATAAGCTCAATTTATCGCCACAGACTCACTCGTTATATCAGTGTAATCCATGCTTTCCAAGAAAGTAGGAAACACAATAGGAACTATTTCAACTTCATCTTTATTGAAATCACAAAAAGTTTCAAACCGCCCTATCTCATACATTCCACGGGAAGTTGGTAATATTGACAAATTATGAGCGGCGAACAATCGTGGAAGTTGGGACTTATGATCGAACTTCGTCATCAGGCGTGCCTCCCTGAACTTATTAATCTCCGTGGAAGAAATTGAAACCTTCCCATTATCCGCCAACCTGTCTAAAACGCTATGTTTCTTAAAGATTTCCTCCCACGCAATATCATTCTTTGATTTTCCCATAATTGCTAATTAGAAACTCGTCGATTTGTCCTCTCTTAGAAGAATCAGAATTAACGGCACGGTTCGCCCGTACCACAAAAATGTTATATCCGGCATAAATCTCTCTTATGAAATCGGAAGCTGAATTTGACAAAAGGAATTTCACGCCATTGTCATTCAGCCTATTACAAACATCCCTCAACCTGAGCTGATCCTTTTCATTCCATCCGCCACGCACATATCCCGTAAAGTTGGAACTCTCCGAGATAGGATGGTACGGCGGATCTAAATAAACGAACGAGTTTGCAGGCACATCCCTTAGAACCGTCTCATAATCGCAATTTAATATCTGGACCTCAGCAGAATTTAAAAATTTACTTACCGCCCTAATAACAGGCTCGTTTACGATATTAGGATTTTTATATTTCCCGAACGGAGAATTAAACTCTCCTGAATTATTGACCCGGTACAATCCGTTATAGCAAGTTTTATTAAGATATATAATCCGCGACGCCCTTTCTATATCAGTAAGATTATAAAAAAGAGGTTGCCTGTCAATTGAACGTATTTCATAAAAATACTCTGCAGTATTCTTATGTTTCTTCAAATCCTCTATAAGTTCGTCAGGATGATCCCTTATAACAGTATAAACATTTATCAACTCTCCATTATAGTCGTTTATAACGGCCCTCTTTGGCTGTAAATCAAAAAACAAAGCTCCGCCTCCTATGAACGGCTCATAGTAAGGATGCTTTAAGATACCTTCAGGCAACATCTTTCTAATTTCCGGAATAAGTTGCCGTTTTCCTCCGACCCATTTCAAAAACGGAGCTACAAGTTTATTTTTGGCCATTTTACATAAAAATCCATTATTCTAAATTGCAAAGGCAATGCAAATAAGAGCAATGAAAACTTGTTTTCTGATTGCCGAGTGCAGCTTGCCTTATGCAAAGATACTATTATTATTAATTCATCCGATAAAAAATACACACAAATTGATTATTTTCATCCTAAATGTATTATTAAAGGCACCAAGCCTATACACGGCATGACAAAAAGGACATTTCCCGCCCACGGCAAAGTAAAAATTCAGGACAAAATGTTTTCGTAAAACAGGAATGGAATGGATTAAAAAACGTGACGTTCAGCACGTTTCAGGCCGTCAGCTTAGCTTTTACATGACGGAACAATATCTTTTACGGGGCGGAAGACGGCCTTTTACGGGGCAAAAAGCCGTGAGCGGCGCATGGGAAAAGCCGGATTTGCGGACGGGAAAAGCCTGTTTACAGCCGGCGGAAGGGCCGTTTACGCACCGCGGTTCGCGGCCAAGGGCCGTAACACATTGGCCGTCTGACACTTAGCCTCAACGCCTATTCCTGCAACAAATAGGGGCGGAACGTCGGGCGGTGCGCAAGCTTCGCGTTCTCAGGGGCTTAACCGGAAAAGCGGATTTCTGTCGAAACGGACAAATAGGACATTCACCGCCGCCGGCCCCTGCGCCGCCACACGGCGCTCAGTCGGCGGCCAGCTTCTGGTAGACCGAAGGCGGCATGCCCATCACCTGGCGGAAGGCGCGGTTGAAGCTCGACGCGTTGCGGTAGCCGAGGCTCTCGTAGATGCCCTGTATGGTGATGTTGCCGTAATGCTCGTCGTCGCGCAGGCGGCGGCACGCCTCCCTTACGCGGCACTCGTTAAGGAGGGTCTTGAAATTCTTGCCATAGCTGTTGTTTATAACCCAAGACACGTATCTCGTATTCGAGCCGACGCTGCGGGCTAAGGAGACGAGGCTGAAACCGGGGTCGGTTATCACCGCCACGTCGTCGAACATCCTTGTTATCTTCCCGAGCAAAAGCCTTACCTGCCCGTCGTCGAGCACCAAGGGCGGCTCGGAGCCGTCAGGCCCGGCACAGCCGGGTCCGCCGCCGTCACCGGCCGCGGCGGACTGGGCGGCCGGCAGGAGCGGACGCGGCGACACGGGCAGGCCGCACTTCTCGTCGTCGATGTCGCGCTGTACGAGCAGCTTGCGGGCGCGCCTCAGCTTATGGTAGGCGTACCACACGCCGAACAACGCCGACACGGCGAGGAACAGCAGGACGGCGAGCACGGCCATCACGCCCGACTGCCGCGTTATCACACCGCTCAGTCCGGTTATCCGTTCGCCCGTCAGGCTGTCCTTGTAGACGTCGAGGCGGTTGCGCACCACGTAGAACCGCTTGGCGTTGAAAACCGAGTCGGCCAGCGACAAGGCCTCAGCCCTGTAGGCGGCGGCTTCGCCGCTGCGGCCGAGGCCGCCGTTGGCGTCGGAAAGGATATGGAGGGCGTTGATCAGCAAGTCGCTGTCGCCGAGCCTGTTTTGCGCCTGCAATATGCGCGCGCGGTTATAACGGAGGTAATAGCCGTGGTTCACGCTGTCGCGCTCTACGGCGTCTTTCTCCAGGGCGTAATACTCCTCGGCCTTGGCCACATTGCCCAGCCGGCAGTATGTGCCGACTATGTTTGAGAGGAAATGCCCTGCCATGTCCGTGTTACGGCACAAGCGCGCCATGTCGTAGCCCGAAAGCAGATAAGACAAACTGCTGCTGTTGTCGTTAAAACAGTTATATATGTTACCGATGTACCCCATGCAAACCATGATCGACAAGCTGTCCTTTTCGTTACAGGCAACCTTCATTCCCGTTATGAATTCCTCTAAGGCATTGAGGTAACGGCCCGAATAATAATCTTTCTTAGCCTCGTTCACAATGAAAGAAACGCGGCCGTCGTCCAAGGCGCGGCACTGCAAACCATACGACACGAACAGCAGAACGATAAAAGGCACAATGCGTATATTTTTCATAAAAAGTGCATATTACTCGCCGCAAAGTTAAAAATTATCAGCAACAAACACGCATTTGCGAGCGATTTTAAACGAAAAGATTTGCTATTTCATAAAATATCAAACATTAGCAGGCGGCAAGACTTGCAAAATAAGAAAATTATCACCAATTTTGCAAATACAAAAACATGCCGACACACATACCGGTACGGCATCCGACAAGCGGAGCGCAAAAAGCCTGACGGCAAACCATTCACCAAAATAAACAAAAAGGAGGTTACATGAAAACGCAAAAAAGACTGACGCTATTCTTAGCTTCAATGCTGCTAATGTCCATCGGAACGCAGGCCCAATGGACTACCGACTTCGGCAAGAACACGCAGGTCACCCCTACCGGACTGACTTACGACGAGAACGAGGTGGTGACAAACAAGGACGGCGTGACCTACGCTTTCTTCATCATACAGTCAAGCGGCACCCTCGACATGCGCCTGCAGATACTCGACAAGGGCGGCAACAAACTGATGGAACGCGGCGGGCACAGCGTGTCGCGCGAAGCTAACAAGCCGTGGTCGTCGTTCAACCAGCACCTCGCACTCGACGGCGACGGCAACGCCTTCGTAGGCGTGCAGGACTGCCGGACCGACCCCGACAACTACCTCAACACTTACACAATCTACAAATACTCGGCCGACGGACAGAGCCTGTGGCAAGGCTCCGTGCTCAACTACGGCCGGGGGTGGTCAACGCAGATGGGACTTTCAATGTGCGGACTCGACGACGGCGGCTGCGTATGCGCCTACGTGTACAGGGACGGCGCGTCGCAAGACTGCATCGCGATGGAACGGCTCGACGGCGACGGCAAGACGATGTGGAACAAGACGTTGTTGCGCATGCCGTCCAGCCAAGGCTCTTACCCCTACCCTTACTTAGTGAAAGGCGAGGGCGATAATGTCTTAATGGTGTATGTCGACAACGGCAGCACGCTCAAGGCACGGGTCGTAGACGGCGGCGGCAACACTGCGGACGAGGAAGCCGCCGTGGTGTACACCGGAGGATTCGCCTCGTCAAAGACATGGGAAGTGATGAAGGTAACCCCGGGACCCGGCAACGGAGCGCTCGTAACATGCATGGACGCCAACGAGAACAGCGTTTTCACGTATGTAAGGAGCGACGGCGCCCCGGCCTTCCCCGACAGGCTGAACGGCATAACGCTCAACGACGGAGGCTACGGGGGCTCGCAGCCGTCGGTGGTCTACAACGTACACGACAACACCTTCACCTGCGCATACCAGCAGTTCAACAAGGCTTACACGGCAGAACAAGGGCTGTACGTGAAGAAGATAGGTTCCGACGGGGCGCCGGTACCGTCGGGCACGGTCGAAGTGGCCGGCATGCAGTCTGACTACATGTATTCATTCTACAGCGTACAAGACGCAGGCGGCGGCAACACGGCTTTGTTCTACCAGAAATATGAATCGCCGACACGGTACGTAGACTCGTTCATGGCGATATACGGCAACGACGGAGCACCCGTAGGCGGCACGGTGAAATTCACCGGCACACTGACAAACAAGCAAAACCTCAGGTCGTCGGCGATGATAGACGGCAAATATTTCATCACTTACTGGGACGAAGAGCGCAACGGCACGACTTCACTGTTCATGCAAAAAGTGGAACCCGGCACAGGCACAGGCATCAAGACACCTGAAAACACAGGCGGCACCGTAACGTGCAAGACATTCAACATAGCCGGAATGAGCACACCCGGGACGGTTAAGGGAATCAACATCATACGCACGACGCAAGGCGACGGCAGCGTCGGGACAAAGAAAGTCGTCGTGAAATAATATAATAATGTATAACTAAAAAAACTATCGGAAAATGAAAAGGAATCTTCTACTCACAACGGGCTTACTGATGGCGGCCACGATGGCGCAGGCGCAAACGACGGTCAACGTGGAAACGGCCGGCACCCTATCGGAAAAAATAGGGAATGACGAGAAAACACAAATAACGTCGCTCAAAATAACCGGGGAACTTAACGGCACCGACTTCATCCTGCTGCGCGACATGGCCGGAATCGACCTCGACAACGTGCCGACGGACGGCAAACTGGCTACGCTCGACCTAAGCGGGGCAAGAATCGTAGCCGGAGGAGAGCCGTATTACACGAACTATGTGACAAACACCGACTTTTACACATCCGACGACGTAATAGGCAAATGCCTGTTCTTCGACTGCGGCAAGCTGGAAACCATCAAACTACCCGCATCAGCCACGGCCATAAGCGACAGCGCGTTTATGCGCTGCGATGCATTGGCTGACGTATCAATACCCGAAACCGTCAGGTCGATAGGCAGTTACGCATTCGCCGAAACGGCAATGACGTCGTTCACGTTCCCTGAAGGCATCATGCCGGCCGAAGGAGTGTTCTCAGGTTGCGGCAGGCTGACGTCGGTCACGCTGCCCGAAGGATGCACGGCCATACCCGACGATGCCTTCTCAGGCACAAGCCTTAGCGGAATAAACCTGCCCGAGGGCATTCGAACCATAGGCGCCGACGCATTCAGCGGAGCACCGATAAAAAGCCTTGAATGTCCGGCAAGCCTTAAGGAGATAGGCCAGGCCGCATTCTTCATGTGCGGCGAACTTGAAACGGTGAAATTCAACGATGGGCTGGAAACAATCAGGAGTTCGGCGTTCTCATACTGCGAAAAACTTGAAAGCGTAGAGATACCCAACTCCGTGACGACCCTCGAAGGCTGCTTCTCCAACTGCACTGGCCTAAAAGAAGCCGTACTCCCCGAAGGCCTTACAACGATTGACGACGCAATGTTTGACAGATGCTCGAAGCTTGAGTCAGTGAACATACCGGCAGGGATAAGGAGAATCGGCGACACCGCTTTCCAGAACAACATGATGTTAGCCGGCGTCACATTACCCAAGGGGCTTGAGAGCATCGGCGACAACGCCTTCTACAACTGCATATCAATAGAAAGCCTGGAAATACCGGAAAGCGTGACGACGCTCGGGGAAAGCTGTTTTGACGGTTGCGAAGGCATTACGTCGCTGCACGTCCCAGGAAATGTCAAGACAATACCTACAAGCGCGTTCGGCAACATGTATTACCTCGAAGACCTCACCATCGGCGAAGGAATAACAACAATCGGCGAAATGGCATTCATCAGCTGCGAAAGCCTTATGACCCTAAAGTTTCCGTCAACGCTGACGTCCATCGGATTCGCAGCCTTCGCCTACAACATGCTGGCCGAAGTCTACGTCAACGCCGCAACGCCTCCCGCCTGCGACGCTACGACTTTCGCGACATGGGAGAGCGACACGCCCGAAGGCTGCATCCTCTATGTGCCGGAAGGAGCCGGACAGGCGTATGCCGAAGCCGACGTATGGAAGAACTTCACCATTGAAGAAAACACAGCCACAAACATTGCAGGCACGACGGCCGACAAGGCCGTAGAGACGGCACGCTACGGCATAGACGGCAGGAAGCTGCAACAGCCGGCGCGCGGCATAAACATAATAAGGATGAGCGACGGAACGAAAAGAAAGGTTGTCGTCGGCCAACCATGACAAGCCGGCCGGGGACGGAGGCTTAAACCTGAATGAGACAAAAAACCGGCCTTGCCCTTTTCAACATCGGGCAAGGCCGGTTTTCGGTATGTTTCAGCCCCAATCAGCCATTAGACTTATACATTTCGGCCTGGCGGCGTATAAGCTCGGCATCGTCGAAATAGTTGATTTTCATTGCCTCGCGCACTTCGTGAAGAGTCTGCGCGGCGACTTCGCGGGCGGCCTCGGAGCCACGCTTCAGGATATTGTAGACCTCGGGAATATCCTGCTCGAACTCGCGGCGGCGCAGGCGGATAGGCTCAAGCCGGCTGTCGAGCACCTTTATAAGGAACTTCTTGCACTTCATGTCGCCCAGTCCGCCGCGGCGGTAGTGGTCTTTCAGTTCGTCAAGGCTCTTATATTCCGGCCAGAACTCGGCAAAATCATCGGGCGTGCTGAAAGCGTCGAGGTAAGTGAATACGGTGTTGCCCTCCACCTTGCCGGGATCTTCAACGCGCAGGTGGCCGGGGTCGGTGTACATGCTCTTCACCTTCTGCTGCATTTCCTTCGACGTGTCAGACAGGTAGATGCAGTTGCCGAGGCTCTTGCTCATCTTCGCCTTGCCGTCGGTGCCCGGCAGTCGGCAGCACACTGAGTTCGTAGGCAGCATGATTTGCGGCTCTACCAGCACGTCGCCGTATATGTAGTTAAAGCGTTTCACTATCTCGCGCGTCTGCTCGAGCATGGGCTCCTGATCCTCGCCGGCTGGCACGGTGGTAGCCTTGAACGCCGTTATGTCTGCGGCCTGGCTTATGGGGTAAGTGAAAAAACCCACGGGGATGCTCGTCTCGAAGTTGCGCATCTGTATCTCGGTCTTCACCGTCGGGTTGCGCTGAAGGCGCGACACGGTTACGAGGTTCATATAATACACAGTCAGCTCGGCCAATTCCGGTATCATAGACTGTACGAAGAGAGTTACCTTCTGTGGATCGAGCCCTGCCGACAGATAGTCGAGCGCCACCTCGATTATGTTCTGGCGCACCTTCTCCGGGTTGTCGGCGTTGTCTGTCAAGGCCTGCACGTCGGCTATGAACACGAACATGCGGTCGTAGTCGCCCTCGTCCTGAAGCTCGACGCGGCGGCGCAGCGAGCCTACGTAGTGTCCCAAATGGAGGCGGCCCGTAGGGCGGTCGCCCGTAAGTATGATTTTTCCCATTTCTTATGTTCCTTTTTCTTTATCTTCGCTTAACGAGTTGCAAACTTACTAATTTTTTACGAGATAACGGCATAAAAGGCACATATTTACACTACGGTGGTGAAAACACGCCTACGTTCACTTCTTCTTCAGTATGCTGTTCACCACGCGTATGGTTGACACCAGCTTGTTGGTGGATGTGAAGACGTCGACGTTCCACACGTGCGAGGAGCGTCCGCGGTGCACGATGGTTGCGACGGCGCGCACCGTGTCGCCTTCGTGCGCCGAGGACACGTGGTTGCCGCTGACCTGCATGCCCACAACGATTTCATCAGGCTGGCACGAGATCATCGAGCCAAGGCCGGCCACGGTCTCGGCCAAGGCCAAGGTCGCCCCGCCGTGCAGTATGCCGAAAGGCTGGCGCGTGCGCCCGTCGACCGGCATGGTGGCCTCGATGCGGTCGGGCGAAGCGTAGGTGTACTGTATGCCGAGGTTGCCCATCAGCGCGTGCTTGGCCTGGGCGTTCATAAGGTCGAGCGGTATTTCGGAAGCGTGCACCTCGGCAAGGATTAGCTTCTCTACGGCCTGCGCCACGCCGTCCTCCTCGTTGGAGGCCGTAACGTAGTCGGCGCAAATCTTAACCGAATCCTGGGCGTGCCCCATGGCCACGCCCATGCCGGCGAGCTGCAGCATCGTTACGTCGGCCACGCCGTCGCCTACGGCTATCACCTCGTCGCGCGTGACTCCCAACTGCCCCATGAGCACGCCGAGCGTGTTGGCCTTGTCGACACCGCACGGCACCACCTCAAGGAAGTATGGCTCCGAGGGGAACACGTCGAGCACGCCGTCAAGCCTCCGTTTCCAGTGGTTTTCAAGTCCGCGCAGGGCTTCGCCGTCGTCGCTCACCAACACGCACTTGCACGGAGCGAAGTCGATAGCTATCGAGAACTCTGGTTCCTCCATTATCTTCATGTGGTTAAGCCAGGCCTCGCGGCGTATGTGGATGTCGTCGGCGTTGTCCGTCAGGATGTAGTCGTCATGGTAGGTGAATATCGAAAAGCCGTTCTTGCGCGCTTTCTTCTCCAAATAAGGTATAAGCTCGGGGTTAATGCGCCGCTCGAACACTACTTCGCCGTCGCCGGCCTTGACCACACTGCTGCCGTTGTAAGACATGATGAAGCCGCCGAAGTTGCCCAGCTCCAAAGCCTTGGCCAGCGGCATCAGGCCGGAAGTGGGCCTGCCCGAGGCCAAAACGATGCGTACTCCCATGTGTTGCACTTTCAGCAAGGCCGCCAACGTGCGCTTGCTGATTTCCATCTCATTGTTGAGCAATGTCCCGTCCACGTCGAGGACTAACAATTTGTATTTCATAGCGTTGGTGTTTTTGGTTTACAAATAACAACAATATGACAACTAAAGCGGCACAAGCGGGCGCATTGCAAGCACATCCGCAATCCGCCCAACCGCCTGCGTCATGTATTTGGCAAAGATAGTGAAAGACATCGGGAAATAAGAATGTTTGAAAGAATATTTCAGGTTTAAAAAAGTTAACGGTCCCGATTGGCCGCCAAACGCCATGCGGCAGGCACGCCGGCGGGGAAAAAGCATGTCGAAAAAAAGGAGCTAACGGAAAGAACGAGTCCGTCTTCCGTTAACTCCCGATAAAGTCCTAAAATTGATACATACAATAAGAACAGCCTGCGGCTCCCGCTTATCGCGTAACGACGTCTACCGGCACGTTGAAGATCTTGGCAACCTTCAGTATCGTGTCGATATGGCGGCCTGTGGCGGCTGCGAAGTGGTGTGTCGGGCCGCACTCGCTCCAGCGCGTTACGAACTCGCGCGCGCCGCAAGTGAAGCGCGTGCGCATGTTGGTGTCGCCGAAGGAGAGTATCTTGCCGGGCTCGTTCACGCCCTCGGCCACGACGAACTTGAAATGGCCGTCGCCGTCCTGCGTGATGGCGAGGTAAGTCACGGGGCCGAGATACGGATAGAACTGCGTAAGGTAGCCGCCGCCCGTCTTGCCGTGGAACACCTTGACAATCTTCATCGTCGGCTTCTTGTCGGATATGTCGGCGTCGCCCGAGCCGCTGTGGCCGATGATGGCGATGTCGTCATTGAAGTCGATCGAATACATTTCGGCGAGCTGTCCGGTGCCCGAGATGGTTTTCATTATGCTCATGGCCATGGCCACCTTCATGTCGCCCTCGACGGCGCACGCCGTGCCCTGCTTGATGAGCATTGAGAACGCCGGGATGAGCATCGAGTCGAGCACGCCGGCCTTGCCCGTGGCGTAGCCGTCGTAGTGCGACGCGATAAGGCCGAGCTTCTCGTCCTTGACCCACTGCTCGAAGGCCACCACGTACTTGGCCATGTCCCATACTTCCTCGATGCTGCCGCCGCCCTCGATGTCGAACGTGTCGAGTATGTCCTGCGCCTTGGCGCGGATGGCTTCCTCGTCGGTTACGTTGTCGGCTATGGCCCACATCTTCTCCCAGTCAAACTGCTTGGTGTAAAGGTGCATGCGGCGGTAAAGGTTCGACTCGTCGATGTAAAGGTCCATCATGCCGGGATAGGGGCGGCCTATCTGCGCGATGTTGGTATCGCGGAACCTGCGCCTCACCTGGGCGGCGCGGCACCAGTCGTCTATCTGCGCCTGCACCTCGGGGTCGCCGCCCTCGACGACGCCCGTAATGACGGCGTGGCGCTTGCCGTAACGCTCGAGGTCGGCCACCATCTCGCCTACGGCGCCGCAGGCGTAGCCCTCGCCCAGCCAGGAGGCGATGTCGGTATGGTCGTAGTCCAGAGCCTTAAGCTTCTGGATGTTTACGAGCACTACGGGCACGTCAAGATCCTTGACGGCGGGAAGCATATTATAAGACGTGGCGTAAGTAAGGAGCTGCATCATTACGATGTCGACGTCGGCGGCGCGGAACTTGTCTCCTGCGGCCTGCGACTGCTCCTTGGTCGTAACCAAGCCTCCGTCGATTATTTCGACCGTATCGGGAAGCATCTTCTTGAATGCCTCATACTGGGCCTCGAACTCCGGGACCAACGACGGGAACTGGGGCAGATACGCCCCCAGGGCGATAGAGAAAACGCCTACTCTTGCTTTAGTGTTTACTAACATAGTTTATTCTTTGATTTGAAGTTAAATTTAAACCATCGGACGCCTACGCCCCGGGAAAGGGGCCGCACGGCGACGGGGCGCGCTGGGCCTGCCGCAACCACGGAGCCCGCAATGCGCACGCAGGCTACCGCCACGCGCGCCTGCCAACGCCTATTATCCATTAATATAGACGGCGGAATACGCATTTGTACCCTTAAACCGTGAAAAATAATTTCACCCGACGCATTATCAGCCCTTAATGTCCCTACCCGACGGACGCTGGAACACCCTCAGCCCGAACTCGGCAGCCATCACGAGCGCATAATCGAGCACCGAACTCTGGAAACGCTCGAACGGCATCCAGTCGGTGAACGACGAGAAGCAATACAGCTCTACGGGCAGTCCCTCGGGCGTAGGCTGGAGCATGCGCACCATTACCATCATGTCATGGTTTACGTCGGGATGCCTCTGCAAGAAATCCATCATGAAGTCGCGGAACACCTGCGTGTTGGCTATCGGGAAACCGGCGTGGGCGTACCTCTCCGCCGGCACGTAGCCCTTGGCCGCGAAGCCGCTTATCTCGTCGGCCGAACAGAAGTGCACGGTGTTGGCGTCGACGTTGACCGAGAGCTTCATGCGCCGTCCGCCCGACTCCTTCATGCCGCGCCAGTTCTGGAACGAGTCGCTCACGAGCAGGTAAGGCGGTATCGTGGTTATCGTCTTGTCGAAATTCTGCACCTTGACCGTGGTTAGCGACACTTCGAGCACGAAGCCGTTGGCCCCGTACTTGTCCATCGTTATCCAGTCGCCCGGGCGCAGCATGTCGTTGGCCGAGAGCTGCACGCCGGCCACGAGGCCGAGTATCGAGTCCTTGAAAATGAGCATCAGCACGGCCGCCGACGCTCCCAGCCCGGCCAGCACGGCCGTGGCACTCTTGTCGATGACGATGCTTATCACGAGGATGCAGCCGAGGACGAACGCCAGGAGGTTGAACATCTGGTAAACGCCCTTCAGCGGACGGTTGCGCAGCTTCTGGTGCGACTCGGATATCTCGTAAAGCGAATGTACGAACACGCTGACGAACATCAGCGAGACAATGACGAGGTAAATGTTGCACACCTTCTGCAGCACCGACAGCAGCCCGGGCGAATGGGTGAGCACGGCGGGCAGCGCCACATACCACACTACTGGCGGTATGATGCGGCGGAAAGCCCTCATCACCCTGCGGTTGAACAGGTAGTCGTCCCACGTGGCCTTGGTGCGCTCGGTAAGTTTCTGCACGGCCGGCATCACCGCGAAGCGGAACAAGGCCGTGCAAGCGTACGACAACAAGGCTATGGCGAAAGCCGCCGTGAGCGGGTAGACCCAATCAAGTATGTCCTCGGACACGCCGGCGGTGTAGCGCAAGAAGTCAAGCAAGTATTTGTCCATATTTCCCATAAAAGCAGGCGTTGACAGATTAACGCCTACAAAAATACAAAATATCGGCGAAAGTCTTAGAAACTGTTTTTAATTTTTTGTCCAATACTTTCAGATGCATTAATCAAAGAGTTTCTTATTTTGCTTTTTGAAAAATTTTATTCAGCCAAACGATGCGGCAAAAATAATAAGAAACGATCGGCAAGACCATAAAAACATACGGATAAATTTAACACGTTTGCGCATTGAGGTTGCATTCTATAAAGACTCTAAACATTTTCTTACTATTCAATACCGAAACATTCACACTCAATCAAACACCTCAACATACTTATACCTACCGGTTGGGACTGTCCGTTCAAACATGCCGTGACATTCATATTGATCTCCGCTCGCAACACTCGATACGACAATAGTGTACGGAACAACAATTTTCCTATATTCAATAGAAAAACAATATGTAACGCGCCCTATTGAATTTTCCCTTATAAACGTAACATCACGGCTAACGCCTCCCAAGTCGTCAGAAACCACCCGGCCGTCACCGTAAACTACCTCGTCGCCTTGCATGAAATAAGGCGTGCCGTCAGCCAATACCCCATTCGGTACTTTCACAGCCACATCATCACCCATCCAACTGAACGCCCCATAGTCGCCGCTTGAAAAACTTGCAAACGCCTTCACGCTTGAGAATGGGAAAAGTACCATCGTCGTAACCTTGTCATACTCCACGGTTTGCGGCAAGGTGTCGTCCCAAAATACAGAATCGCACCCATTTGAATAGCTTATGTCTTTTAAGGTGAATCCGCCCCCTGATTGTTGTGTCAACAAAACAGTCTTACTCCGCCCTTTATCCGACAAAACAACTTTAAGCATATTAGCATAATCTCTAAAATTACGCAGAAATGTGAATGTAAATTTATCCGCCGTCCGCCGTTCTATTCCAAGTCCCCATTTATCGTTCCCAGCCGTCAACTTACCTAAACCATATAACGCCAACGGTACTTTAACACCATCAACCTTATTGTAATACGCACCGTCAAAGGCATACACATCGCCAACAACGCTATTGCCCATCGCCGTCTCAACAACACAGTCTAACGACCAATCACCGCCACCGTCAACACTCACACTTTCACTTCCGCCACAAGCAGGAATTTCAATCCCCACAATTTCATTTACAGCCCATTCGTCTTCCCAGCTGTTACAGGAAAGTAAAAGAAGCAACATTATAAAGCTAACGACCTTGCCCATTTTCATTTTAAATCCATATTAATATTCATTTTAAATCCATATTAATATAATGTCAGTTCGGTATATAAGAAGAATGTAATCATTCTAAAAACAAATTGCACCATTCAAAACTGTAAGAAGTCTGTGGCATACCGTCATTCCGGGCTTAGACCCGGAATCCAGTATAAAAAACGCTTTATTCACAAAATAGTGTTTCTTGGATTCCGGGTCTAAGCCCGGAATGACGGTATGCCACAGACTTCTTACGGTTTTGAATGGATTCCCTTTCATTATACCGAACTGACGTTAATATAATATAATGAGGGTGTCGGAAAAATACTAATTCAGCCGTCACAATAAGGACTTCATAGTCCTACCACACCCTCATCCAAAAATTCAATATACAAAAATCAAATCTTTTACATGTTAACCTTTTGCAGAAAATGCCAACATGATAAATTAATCTTTTTCATAAGGAAAAGTATTTTCGTTTATACATAATTTTTCGCAAATATACGGCTATTTTTTAATATTATCAAAATATCTCACAATTAATTTCACTGTTTTAAAAACAAGTCCAAACATTTTCCGCCAAAATCCTTAAAATACGAAACACGGTATTCCAGCCTACAAAAGGTAAGCTTTTACGCCGCAAAAGACAGTCTTTCGGAGCGTAAAAGACCGTGTTTTACACCATCATGGATTCTGTTAAGACAAAACGCCGCACCTTAATTCGACGAGTAGCAGTCGATTAACAAGATTTAACATGCAAATCTGCGACAATTCAATAAATATTCGATATTTTTGCGGTGCAAATCAGATTATATTCTGACGGGAGATTACATTACCTCGGCAATTCGGCTTGGACACGGTTCACGACTGAAAGTAATGGGACGGCTCTTCTCCCACACGGCGAATAATATTTATAATCCTTCTGCGTCCCGTCTTGCAGAATAATTAGCGAACGGCATGCCCGCGCAAGCACGGCCGTGCCGGTTTAATGATTATTCTATGCAACAGACGGGGAAGATTTGCCGCAAAGGCTCCTACTACACATTTACCTACGCCACCTATGGCCGGCACGGCCACAGGGGCTCCGCCGTATACCGACCAACCAAAAAATCAACATACAACCCTAACCCAAAAAACTACAACATTATGAAAAAGAGATTGTATCTACTGCTGACGGCGGCGGCCGTGCTGCTATGCCTGCCCGTCAGCCTGACATCGTGCGGAAGCGACGATGACGACGGCGTAGCAGGCAGCACCGACCTGCCCACGCCGCAGTATGAGGAAGTAAGCGGCAAGTACACCGTAACGTCGCCCGGCTCGCCCTACGAGAGCATCGAGCTCGGGGCGAGCGGCAACTACATCGTGACGCTCAGCTACGGCGGAGGCTACAACGCGCCGGCAGGCAAGCCGGCGGCAGGCCGCAGGCGCCCGGCACCCTGCGGCAGACGCGGCGCGCTGACGCGCGCCACGCAATACGACGGCGTAATCTACGGCACGTTCACCAGCCTCGGCGGCAACAGGTACGCCCTTGAGGGCTTCGGCACGGTAGGGCTGGAATACTCGGGCGGCAACGTGACCGGCATCGAGGTCACCACGCAGGACGGACGCACTACACAGTACGACGCAAAGAAAGAGCCCACGATGGGCGGCGACGACATGACCAACGCGCTCTGCCGCACATGGAGGATTGAGAAAATACGCGACGTGTACTACGACAAGGAGACCGGCGAGCGGTACGACATGACCGTCACCCCCGACAACCCGGGCGAAGACGGCTACGACATGCCGACGGAGGTGATGTGGTCGAAGTCGGGCACTTACCTCGTGTCATACCTCGACGGCTCGATCGGCCTTGCCGAGTGGAAATGGAAGAGCCGCAAGGACGGCACGCTGTACTACGCATGGGATGGCGAATGGACGGGCGACTACTGCACGATAACGTTCGACGGCAACCGGGCCATGATACACGACAAGTGGGAAGACGAGTATGGCAGCGACGAGTCGTGGACGTATCTCGTGACCGACGACACCGCAGCCGAGACACCCGGAACGGACCTGCCCGACGGCCGTTCGCCGCTTGAAAACGTGTTCACCGGCAAACTGCTTAAGGAAATGGACGGCGACAGCTTCGTCTACGAGAACGGATACCTGACGCAGATTACAAACGGCAAGGAGACCATCACCTTCAACTACAACTACGCGACGGGCGCAGACGGCCCTGACGTTTACGTTACCATGAGGGGAGACGGCGACGACGATTTCGCCATAACGCTCAACGAACAAGGCTTCGCCGAGAAGATTGTGCAGACAAGCTACGACCAATACGGCGAGGATGTGTACACAAAGACGTTTGAATACGATGCCGACGGCCACCTCACGGCCATGAACGACGACCGCAACGGCCGCCTGTACGACCTGACTTGGACTGACGGCAACCTGACAAAAGTACACTGGCTATCCGACAGCTGCAGCGAGCACACATATACATACACCTACGGCGACCAGGCAAACACCAACTGCCTGCTATTCTACTACAAGGTGTACTCGGTTGACATCGACGAAGTGCAATGCCTCTACTACGCCGGCCTCTTAGGCAAAGCTCCCAAACACCTGCCCGAATTGGAGACAAGCGACAGCGGCAGCACAACCACCT
>CALUIJ010000107.1 GCA_944320675.1 uncultured Prevotella sp. | reverse complement strand
ACAAGATAATCAACTACACCGTGAACAGCGCCCTGCTGCGCGAACAGCAGTCGAAGGCCGAACTGATGAACAAGAACTGCGGCATGGCCGTTCTCATGGACGCAGGACTCGAATACGGCATCCATCCGCGCAAGAAGAACCTCGCCGGACTGCGCCTCGCCCTGCTCGCGCTCAACAAGACCTACGGAGTTGAGGGCCTGACGGCCGAAAGCCCCTACTTCCGCGACGTCACTTTCCAAAACGACACGGCCGTAGTGCGCTTCAACCGCGCCGGCATGTGGGTCTACGGCAACAACGGACTGAAGAGCGACCTCTTCGAGGTTGCGGGCGAAGACCGCGTGTTCCACTCCGCAAAGGCATGGATAGAGCGCAGCAAGGTCTACGTGAAGAGCGACAAGGTTAAGCACCCCGTAGCCGTGCGCTACGCCTTCAAGGACTGGGTCTGCGGCGACCTCTACTGCGACGGACTGCCCGTAAGCTCGTTCCGCACTGACAATTGGGAGGAATAACAACGGCCGCCAACCGCAAAACAGTTTCTAAAAAAACAGATAAGGCCTTGAACCCCGATCGGTCGTTTAGACAACATTTTGGTTCAAGGCCTTATCATTTTATCTTTCCAAACACGCCTGATTACGCATCAAGGATGAGCAATCCCGGCATGCCGTTACACCGTTCCCTACATACCACCACGCCGCGTATCGTGTGCGGTAATCCTCAATTCAGGCATGCCGCTTTACTTTTAAGCCTTTTATAAACCAACCACACGGCCGGCACAAGGAACAAGTCGGCGGCCACCCACGCCGTAGGGTCGCCGTAACATACGCCGAGGAAGCCGAACGCCGGCACGAGCAAGAGGCTCACCCCGCAGCGCGCTATCATCTCCATTACGCCCGACATCACGGAGAGGTTGGAGTAGCCGAGCCCCTGCAGGCTGTAACGCAGCACGGTGAGCACGCCCAACGCCGGGAAGAAATAGCTCGACATGCGCATGTAAAGGGCCGCGTTGTCTATTATCCCGACCTCGCCCGACTCTACGAAGAGCAGCATCATCTCGTCGGCAAAGGGGTAAATCACTATCAGCGAGAACACGAAGAACACGGCCGTTATCTTCAGTGCCGACATAATCCCGAGCTTCACCCGCTCCACCTTCTGCGCCCCGATGTTCTGTCCGCAGTAAGTGGCCATGGCCACGCCGATGTTCTCGAACACGCACGTAAACAAGTATTTCATGCGCATCGCCGCCGTGAACGATGCCACGTAGACCGTGCCAAGCGCGTTGTTTGCGCTTTGCAGCATTATCACTCCGACGGCCGTTATCGAGAACTGCATGCCCATCGGTATGCCGTTCATCAGCAGGCGGCCCGCTTTCTTGTCGTCGTATGCGCGCTCGCCGCCCGTTGGCACCAGTATCCGCATGCGCTTCTTTATATACGCCCAGCACAGCGCCGAGGCGAATGCCTGCGACAGCATGGTTGCTATGCCGGCGCCCTCGACGCCAAGGCCGACGCCTATTATCAGGATGAAGTCGAGCGCGATGTTGAGAAGCGAGGCCGCTATGAGGAAGTAAAACGGCTGCTTCGAGTCGCCCAAGGCCCTGATGAAGCCCGACAGCATGTTGTAGGCCATGGTAAACGGCACGGCCAGGAAGTTGAGCATAAGGAACAGGTAAGCGTCGTGGAAGATGTCGCCAGGCGTGTTGACAATCTTCAATATGCGCTCGCAAAGTACGGCCGTGACGACCGTGATCACCGCCGCTATCACCGCCACTATGCGCAGCGCGTTGGCCACGTAGGCGCGCATCTTCGAATAATCCTTCGCCCCGAACTCCTGCGCCACCGGTATGGCGAAGCCTGCGCACGAGCCGTTGCAGAAGCCCATGATGAGGAACATTACCGACGACGACGCCCCCACGGCCGCCAAGGCGTCGACACCGACGAACCGCCCTACGATGGCGGCGTCGATGATAAGATACATTTGTTGCAGGATGTAGCCGCCGATTAGAGGTACGGCGAACTTTACGATGTCGCGCGTAGGCGAGCCTACTGTCATGTCGTTGATGCTTGGCATAATTGTGTTATCCTTAATAAATCCGGGTGCAAAAGTACAATAAAAAAATCCATACGCTGCAAGCTCAATGTTAAAAACCACCCTTTTTCCGTCTACGCAGACATTTATCCCCAATTGGTCACAAGCTCAGCCCCAAACCGGTCATTAGAACATTTGTACTTGATCGGACCCGAACCGGTCATTAGAACGTTTGTACTTGGATTCCACTCGGCATTGACCAAGCCAAAGTCTAACGACCGGTTCGGGTTAAACCGGCGCCGTGCGGCCCGACGCCATGAAGCGTCCGACTACCGCCCACGCCTGCTCCGGCTTTTTCACTTAATCTTAAGCACTGGGGCGATGTCGTTCAGCTTGACAGGCAAGTCAGCCTCCAGCCCGGCGGCCGTAAGCCTGAAGCCGACCTTGCCGTAGCCTAACAGTTCGACTTCGTCCACCTCTTGCGGGCCGGCACTGCCGCCCGAGGCCAGCGACTTAACCACCACCCTACCGTCGTCGGGCCAGCCCAATACTATGGCGTAGAGCGCGCCGGCCTTGGTGGTGAACCTTATTTCGTCCGAACCGGCCTTGCTGTAAGCATCCTCGTTGAATCCTTGGGCGTTAAGCGGAATGTCCGACTCGGCCACCGGGCCTTCGCCGAACTTCACCCATGGGCGCGTACCGTAGATGGCCTCCTTGTTAACGGCCATCCAGCCGCCGAACTCGCGGAGAATCCTTGCCTCCTTTTCGTCAAACGTCCCGTCTGCCCTGAGCGGCACGCTAAGCAGCAGGTTGCCGTTCTTGCTCACTATGTCGGCCAAGAGTTTCACCACGTAAGCGGCCGACTTGTATCCGCCTGACTCGTAAATGCCCGTGTTGTAGTGCCATCCGCCTATGCAAGAGCACGACTGCCAAGGACGCTCGTGTATCTCATTGGGCGCGCCGCGCTCCACGTCCCATACAAGTCATTTCTTCTGTTCATCGGTAAGTATCTTGCCGAACATCACGGCCTCGAGCCGTCCGCCGTGGGTGGCCATGTTGTGGTTATAGAAATGCGCGGCTATCTTCAGCCCGGCGTCGCTGAACGGATAAAACGGAACTCCCGTAACGTCGAAGTAAAGCAGGTCGGGATCATACCTGTTCACGACGTCGAGCGTACGGTTGTAGAAGTTCGTGCAGAACTCCCTTGTCGGCAGGGTTGCTCCCCCGCCCCACGCCCACTGGCCGTGTATGGCACCGTTGTCCCAGCTGTTTTCGCTCAGCTTGTGGTCCTGGGCGTAGAGGTCCTGCGGGTCGTAGCCTTCCCACCACTTGCCCTTGCCGTCGGCCTTAGTCAGCTTGCCGTCGTAGGGCACGCCCTTCTTAGGCCCTTCAAGGTCGTGCCGCTGCGACGGCTCGTAGAATATCCAGGCGTGGTCGGCGTGCAGGCTCACGCCGAAGCGCAGCCCATACTTGCGCGCCGCCTTGACCCATTCGGCCAGTATGTCGCGCTTCGGCCCCATGTTAACCGAGTTCCACGGCTGGTACTTGCTGTCCCAAAGGTCCATGTTGTCATGATGGTTGCCCAGGGCGAAGAAGTATTGCGCGCCTATCTCCTTATAGAAGGCCACGAGGCTGTCGGGGTTCCACCTCTCGGCCTTCCACAGCGGGATGATGTCCTTGAAGCCCACCTCCGACGGGTGGCCGTAATGCTCCACGTGGTGCTTGTATTCATTTGAACCCTCGATATACATAGAGCGGGCCATCCAGTCGCCGCTGCCCTCGACGCACTGAGGCCCCCAATGCGCCCAAATACCAAACTTCACGTCGCGGAACCACTCGGGCACCCGGTATTGCGCCAACGACTCCCACGTAGGCTCGAACATGCCTTTCTCCATCGGCTCGTCGGCCTCCGACACCGCCACCTGGTATGTCTGCGCAGCCAAAGGCAAGGCCGCCGACAGCAGGGCCGCAAGCAATAAATTCCTTTTCATGTCTTGTATAAGTTTTAGATTTAACGTATTACAAAGGTACTGATTATTCATCTTATGCAAGAAAACAGACATTTCTTTTCACCTTTCTTAACAGTCAAGGGCCAACCGCATAAAACGCACAAGGCCGCACGCAGGACGGCATGCTGCAAAAGGCCGTCTTCGGGCGTACAAAAGGCCGTCTTTCACACGGTAAAAGGCCGTCTTTCGCACGGTAAAAGACCGTCTTTCACAAACTCCTCAGACTACAGTAGACCAGAAGGCCACGCCGTACAAAGAGAGAATACACAATTCACCGCACGTCACATAAAAACGAAAGATATTTTCCTTTTATTTCGCTTAATCGAAATTTTGCATTACCTTTGCAATAATATTCATTTGTTAAGAGAAGTGGAAAATAAAACCTTTAACCTGCTAGACAACATAAAGTCGCCTGACGACCTAAGGAAGCTGAAAGTGGAACAACTTCCACGGCTCTGCAAAGAGCTGCGCCAGGACATACTGAAAGAGCTTTCGGTCAATCCCGGACACCTCGCCTCAAGCATGGGTGCCGTAGAGCTGACCGTGGCCCTGCACTACGTCTACGACACGCCCGAGGACAGGCTGGTATGGGACGTGGGGCACCAGGCTTACGGGCACAAGATACTTACAGGACGCAAAGACCGCTTCTGCACCAACCGCAAGCTGCACGGCATAATGCCGTTCCCCTCGCCGTTGGAGAGCGAATACGACAGTTTCGCGTGCGGCCACGCCTCCAACTCGATATCGGCCGCGCTCGGCATGGCCGTAGCGGCCAAGAAGACGGGGCGCGGCGGCAGGCACGTCGTGGCTGTAATAGGCGACGGGGCCATGAGCGGCGGGCTGGCCTTCGAGGGCCTCAACAACGTTTCGACCACGCCCAACGACATGCTCATCGTGCTCAACGACAACAACATGAGCATAGACCGCAGCGTAGGCGGACTGAAACAGGCCCTGCTGCGGCTCAACACCAACGAGACCTACAACCGCATGAGGTTCAAGGCCTCGCGCTGGCTCAACTCGAAAGGCTACCTCAACGAGGACCGCCGCAAGGGCATAATCCGCCTTAACAACGCCCTGAAGTCGGCCATCAGCCACCAACAGAACATCTTCGAGGGCCTCAACATAAGATACTTCGGCCCGTTCGACGGCCACAACGTCATTGAGATAGTGCGCATACTGAGGCAGCTGAAGGACATGAAAGGGCCCAAGCTGCTCCACCTGCACACGATAAAGGGCCACGGATACGCCCCGGCGGAGAAAGACCCCACGGCGTGGCACGCGCCGGGCAAGTTCGACATCGACGCCGAGGAGCGCATCGTCTCAGACGAGACGGGCGTGCCGCCGAAATTCCAGACCGTGTTCGGCGAGACGCTGCTCGAACTCGCCAAGGCCAACCCGCGCATAGTGGGAGTGACCCCGGCCATGCCCACGGGATGCTCGATGAACATCATGATGAAGGCAATGCCCGACAGGACTTTCGACGTAGGCATAGCCGAAGGCCACGCCGTAACCTTCTCGGCGGGGATGGCCAAGGACGGCCTGCAGCCCTTCTGCAACATATACAGCTCGTTCGCCCAGCGCGCCTACGACAACATAATACACGACACGGCCCTGCTCAACCTGCCCGTAGTGCTCTGCCTCGACCGCGCCGGGCTTGTAGGCGAGGACGGCGCGACCCACCACGGCGCGTTCGACATCGCCGCGCTGCGCCCCATACCCAATCTTACCATAGCCGCGCCGATGAACGAGCACGAGCTGCGCAACCTGATGTACACCGCCCAGCTCGAGGGCAAGGGGACGTTCGTCATAAGGTATCCGCGCGGGCACGGCATGCTGGTAGACTGGCGCAACAACATGCAAGAGGTTGAAGTCGGCACGGGCCGCCGCCTGAAAGACGGGCGCGACATAGCCGTGCTGACCGTAGGCCCGATAGCATACAACGCCGCCGAGGCCATAGCCCAAGCCGAAAAGGCGCATCCCGGCCTGAGCGTCGCCCACTACGACATGCGCTTCATCAAGCCATTGGACGGACGGCTGCTTGAAGAGATCGGCCGGACGTACCGCCGCGTGGTGACCGTCGAGGACGGCGTGCGCAACGGAGGATTCGGCTCGGCGGTGCTCGAATGGATGGCCGACCACGGCTGCACGACAAGGATAACACGGCTCGGACTGCCCGACAAATTCGTAGAGCACGGCACGGTGGCCCAGCTGCAACACATCGTAGGCATAGACGCCGAAGCGATAGCCGCCGCCATAGGCAAGATAGCCGAAGGCTGAATACACGACGACACGTAAAGGATAATAAATACAAGGTAGAAGATGAAAATCATTATCGCAGGGGCTTACGCCATAGGCACGCACCTGGCCAAGCTTTTATCGCGCAACAACCAAGACATCGTACTGATAGACGAGGACGAGGAAAGGCTCAACAGCGTAAGCGGCGACTACGACCTCATGACCATACACGCCTCTCCCTCGAGCATCAAGGCACTCAAGGATGCCGGCGCGGCGCACGCCGACCTGTACATCGGAGTGACCCCCGACGAGAACATGAACATGAACAGCTGCATAATGGCGAAAGCCCTGGGGGCGAAGAAAACCGTGGCGAAAGTGAACAACTACGAGTTCATCGACCCGGAACCGAAAGCGTTTCTCGCCAAAGTAGGCGTCGACTCGCTCATCTATCCCGAGAACCTCGCCGCCTACGACATCGTAAACGGACTGAAGATGAGCTGGGTGCGCCAACGCTGGGACGTGCACAACGGCGCGCTCATTATGCTCGGCATAAAGCTGAGGGAAACGTGCGAGATACTGGACGAGCCGCTGAAAGACCTCTGCAAGCCGGAGTCGCCCTACCACATCGTAGCCGTAAAGCGCGGCGACGAGACCATAATACCGCGCGGCGACGACGTGCTTAAGATTTACGACATGGCCTACTTCATGACCACGCGCAACTACATACCTTATATAAGGAAACTCGTGGGCAAGGAGAACTACGTCGATGTGAAGAACGTAATGGTGATGGGCGGCGGCAACACGGCCATGCGCGCCGTGCAGATGATACCCGAATACATGAGCGCAAAAATCATCGAAGCCGACGAAAAACGCTGCGAACACATCAACGAAGTGATCGACACCGACAAGATAATGGTAATCAACGGCGACGGACGCGACATACCCTTGCTCGTAGAAGAAGGGGTGAAGAACACGCAGGCCTTCGTCGCGCTGACCGGCAACGCCGAGACAAACATCCTGGCCTGCCTTACGGCAAAGCGGCTCGGCGTGCGCAAGACCATCGCCATGGTGGAGAACATGGACTACGTGAAAATGGCCGAGAGCCTCGACATCGGCACCATAATCAACAAAAAAGCCATAGCCGCCAGCCACATCTACCAGATGATGCTCGACTCCGACGTGAAAAACACCCGTTTCCTCATGACCGCCAACGCCGACGTGGCCGAGTTCACGGCCCAGGAAGGCTCGAAAGTGACAAGGAAAAAGGTGTTCGAGCTGGGCCTTCCCCATGGGACAACGATAGGAGGACTGGTCCGCAACGGCGAGGGGCACCTCGTTTCGGGAGGCTCGCAAATTGAAGCCGGCGACGTGGTCGTCGTGTTCTGCCACAACGTCAACATGTCGAAGATAGAGAAATTCTTCAATTAAGGCGCAACGATGATAAACTTCAAATTAGTCTACAAGGTCATAGGCTCGCTGCTTTTCATCGAGGCGATAATGATGCTGTCGTGCCTCCTCGTCTCGGTATATTACCGCGAGGACGACATCTTGGCCTTCCTCGCCACAATAGCCGTGACCGTCCTTGCCGCCATAGGCCTAAAGTTCAAGGGATACCACGCAGAGAACAGCATGGGAAGGCGCGAAGCTTACCTGTTAGTTACTTTGATATGGGTGATCTTCAGCGCCATAGGTGCGCTGCCGTTCGTCATAAGCGGCTACCTTACGAGCTACACTGACGCATTCCTCGAAACGATGTCGGGATTCACTACGACGGGCGCCACGATAATCGACGACGTGGAGGCCCTGCCCCACGGCTTGCTTTTCTGGCGCTCGCTCACCCACTGGATAGGCGGCTTGGGCATAATGTTCTTCACCATTGCCATACTTCCGTCGCTCGTAGGGGGAAGCGTAAAGGTGTTCTCGGCGGAAGCCACAGGCCCCATAAAAAGCCGCATGCACCCGCGGTTGAGCACCACGGCCAAGTGGATTTGGGCCATATACATCATCCTGACGGCAGGATGCGCCGCATGCTTCTGCCTGTTCGGCATGGGGATATTCGACAGTATAAACTACTCGATGTCGATTACGGCCACCGGAGGATTCGCCACCCACAACGCCAGCATCGCGTTTTTCGACTCTGCGGCGATAGACTACACGGCGGCGATATTCATGATCCTATCGGGAATCAACTTCTCGCTGCTTTACATATTAATGTTCAAGGGCAAGGTGAAAGACTTCGTGAAAGATTCCGAACTGCGCTTCTACCTCACAGTAATCTCGCTCTCCACACTGTTCATCACATTCCTTTTAACATCGCAAAGTGGCATAAGGATAGCCGATGCGTTCAGGTACGCCCTCTTCCAAGTGTCCTCGTTCATATCGACGACCGGACTTTTCAACACCGACGCAGGACTTTGGCCCCACCTTACATGGGTCGTGCTGACGATATGCATGGTGTTCGGGTCGTGCGCGGGAAGCACCAGCGGAGGTATAAAGTGCGTCCGCGGCGCCATGCTCCTCAGGATAATACGCAACGAGTTCAAGCACATACTGCACCCGAGGGCCGTCATTCCGCTGAAGCTCAACGGCACCAACATACCCCACCAGGCACAGGCCACGCTCCTGGTGTTCCTCTCGCTGTACGGCATAACCTGCCTCGCGGCCTTCTTCTGCTTCAAGCTTATGGGCGTAGAGACGACCAACGCCATAACGATAGCCATAAGCAGCGCAAGCAACGTAGGGCCGGCACTTGGCGCGGACATAGGGCCTACCATGTCGTGGAGCACCCTTCCCGACGCCGCAAAATGGATATGCTCGGCGCTGATGCTCTTGGGACGTCTCGAATTTCTCAGCGTAATGGTACTCTTCACACGCGCGTTCTGGAAGGAAAACTGACCCTGCCGATACAAGACTGAATGTTTAACCATAATAAAAGACTTTGACGTATGGAACCAATCAAGTTCAAACCAATCCTTAAACAGACGCTGTGGGGCGGCGACAAGATTGCCGGCTTCAAGCACATCGATGGACTTCCGGGCGGACATATAGGCGAAAGCTGGGAAATATCGGGCGTGAAAGGCAACGAAAGCGTTGCAGTAAACGGCCCTTACAGTGGAAAGACGCTCAACGAAATCACGGCCGAACTGCAAGACAAACTCGTGGGAGCGGACAACTACAAGCTGTTCGGCGACGAATTCCCGCTGCTGGTCAAGTTCATCGACGCCTGCCAGGACCTATCCATACAAGTGCATCCTGACGACGAAAAGGCCAGGAAATACGGACTGAAGAACGGCAAGACGGAAATGTGGTTCATAATGGACTCAGCCCCCGGTGCCTTCCTCCGCTGCGGACTTAAGAGCAGGATAACGCCCGAAGAGTATAAGGAAATGGTCGAAAACGGCACAATATGCGACGCGACGGCCGAAATACCGGTGAAAGCCGACGACTGTTTCTTCATCCCCGCAGGGCGCATCCACAGCATAGGCAAAGGCTGTTTCCTGGCCGAAATACAGCAAACATCCGACGCGACATACCGGATATACGACTTCAACCGGCGCGACAAGGACGGCAAACTGCGCGAACTGCACACGGAGAAAGCGGCCGAATGCATCGACTACAACGTGCAGAAAGACTACCGCACCGACTATGTGCCGGCCAAGAACCAAGGCGTTTCGCTCATAAGGTGCAAGCATTTCAACACCGCCGTTTACGACCTTGACGAGCCGATGACGCTCGACTACGGCGAGCTTGACAGCTTCGTAATACTGATAGGGATAAAGGGCGAAGGCTCGTTCACCGACGACGAGGGCAACACCACCACGCTGCGCGAGGGCGAGTCGATGCTCGTTCCGGCTACGACGGAGACGATCAACGTAAGCGGAAGCATCAAGTTCCTTGAAACATACGTTTAGAATAAGTGAAAAGTGAAGAATCCAATAGCGGATAAGTGAAGAGTGAAGAGTGAAAAGTGAAGAATCCAATAGCTTAATTGTCATGGCATTTGGATTCTTCACTTTTCACTCTTCACTTTTCACTTCCAAAAACCTTTCAACATCAGCCTGCGTACGCTTGAACGGAGGCGACGAGAGGTAACCCACGTGCTTTTTCAACATCTGCCCTATGTCCTGCACGCTGTGCGAATAGCACGACAACTCGTTGCGCATCTGCGTCGAATGGACGGCTTGGCGGCGTATCTCGGCTTCGCGTTCGCGTATCAGTATGCCGCAGACCTTGGTCATTATGGGCATGACTATCTTGTCAAACAAGTGGTGCCCCTGTATGTAAAGATAGGTAGTCTCGGGCGTAACGCCAAGCTCGATAAGCTCACGCTTCAAAGACAGATACGACTCCTTAGCGTCGGGATACTTCTTGCGCAGCCAGTTGCCTTTCTTCCACACCTTGTTGCGAAGGTTGGCGATGGCCGCCTCTGGCGCGTTGACGTTGAATCCGCCAAGCTCTATCACCTTGTTGAACTCGGTTATGGTGAACTGCCCGTAGATGCTGCGGCGGTAGTGCCAAATAGACCAGACGAACAACGGGAATATGGCAACGCTGTACTGCCGCATGAAGTCTACGAAGTCGAAAACGGCATGGTCGTTGAGGGTTACCATCACGCAGACGTTGTGCAACGATGGCGCGTAGCACTGGAGGTTCTCTATAGCGTAGGCGTAAGTATGGAATACGAACTTGTTGCCGATGATGCTCTTCGACGTCTCCGTGGCCCCTTGGATAAGATAATCATAATCGGCGTCGACGCACGCTATCATGTCCTCGCCAACCTTACTGTATATCAGGTTCATAAGGACGGAGCGCTTACCGCGCTCGAGCGTCTTGTGCGACGGCAGCATGACCTCGAAATAGCGTGTCTCGTCCTCGTAATTGCCGAGCAGCGTGCGCCAAAAGAGCACGTCGTCATAGCTCTCGACGTAAGCCACGATGCGCCGCCTTGCATTCTTCGACTTCAGCTTGTTGGCCGCTCCGAAGTATTCTGAAGTGATATTGTCACGAAGCCTTTTGGTCATTTATTCCAAGGTATTAAAAGATTTATAAGGAGTTGCAGCCCACGCTGCCAATTAAAGGGTTAAAAACAAACGCCGTTAAAGAACCTGACAAGCTTTAGCCTAACGATGGTGTCAATCCTATTCACTTATCGCTCTGCACCCAAAACCGCACGGATTCTTCACTCTTCACTTTTAACTCTTCACTTACTCGTTGTCCGTTATGTCGCTCACCTCGGTTATCCGGTCTATCCAACCGTTCATCACCACGGCCGGCGAGTGGGTCGTAAGGATGATCTGCACGTTCTCGTTGAGGTCGAGAATGAGGTCGATAAGCCTTTTCTGCCACTCCACGTGCAGGCTCACCTCAGGCTCGTCCATGAACAGTATGTAAGGGCGGTTGTCCTCGATGAGCACCGTAAGCAGTATGGCGAGCATCTGTTTCTCGCCGCTCGACAGCTGGTAGGGATACAGCGTCTCGCCTATCTGCGAGAAGCGTATCTCGTTCTCCGTCCTGATGATCTTCTTCCCCGTGTCGGCGAAGAGGTCGTCAATCAGGTCTTGGAACTTCTTCTTCGGCCCGGATATGGCCTGCGCCCGGGCCGCGGCGTCGGGCGCGCCGCCCTGCAGCACGGATATTATGCGGTTGCCGATGTTCACCTGGTAGTCGAGATACTTGCGCTGCAGCTTGAACAGCTGCCAGTCAAGCTCGGTCACGAGGTTGGCCCCCACCTCGCCCAGCAGGTCGGCGTTGAGCAGTGGGCGGTCGAACGAGCGGATTACGTCGTAACGTATGTGGGTGGCGTCGGCCGGACTCACTGTCACGTGCACGCCCTTCATCACATGGTTGACGATGTCGCCAGTCGTGCCGACGCTCTTCACCACCTTATTTAATATGGTGCTCTTGCCCACGCCGTTGATTCCGCTAAGGATGTTTACCTTGCGGTCGAGCTCCCAAACAACGTGGCGGCGGCCGCTCCAGAGCGAGTCTATCTCTATCTTCTCTATGTAATCGGCGTATTTTTGCATAATATCAAATTTATCCTTACTTATCTGACGCAAATATAAGCATTTATTCCCAATTTGTGTAACTTTGCACGCAAAATAATCAAAAAAGCCGCTTGAAACCAATATTCCGGCGAAATCCGGAACACGCAGAGGAGCGACGAAACATAATCTTACAATATGCAAACAGACATTAAGACAAACCCAACCATCCCCCAGCAGGGGAAACGGGGCGGGGCCTCGCGCCCGCTGGTGGCCCACCTGTGCTTGTTCTGCGCCTGCGCGTTCTGGGGCTTGATGGCCCCGCTCGGCAAAGACGCCATGACCCACGGCTTCACGGGCATCGACATGGTGACGTTCCGCGTTACGGGCGGAGCCGTGCTGTTCTGGCTGACGTCGCTGTTCACGGCCAAGGAGCACGTGCCCAAGAAAGACCTGCTCATGCTGATAGGCGCCGCCGTGTTCGGCCTGGTGACCAACCAGTGCTGCTACACCATCGGCCTTAGCATCACCTCGCCCGTAAACGCGAGCATCGTTACCACATCGATGCCCATCTTCGCCATGATACTGGCCTTCCTCATACTGAAGGAACCCATAACCGTAAAAAAGGCCGGGGGCGTAGCCATGGGATGCGCAGGCGCAGTGATACTCATAGTGACGAGCGCGGCGGCGGCAAACTCTAAGGTGGGCGACATCCGCGGCGACCTGCTCTGCCTCGGCGCGCAGCTGTCGTTCGCGCTCTACCTGTCGCTGTTCAGCCCGCTGATACGCCGCTACTCGGTGATAACGGTCAACAAGTGGATGTTCACCTACGCCACGGTGATGATACTGCCGTTCACCTTCGGCCGCGTGTCGTCTATCGACTACGCCGCCATCCCAGTGTCGACGTGGCTCGAAACTGGCTTCGTCGTCATCTTCGGCACATACGTAAGCTACATCCTTATGATGATAGGGCAGCACACGCTGCGCCCCACCGTGGTGAGCATATACAACTACGTGCAGCCCATCGTCTCGGTAACCGTAAGCGTGCTGACGGGCATCGGCGTGTTCAAGCCGTCGCAGGGAGCGGCCGTAATATTAGTATGTCTCGGCGTTTGGCTCGTAACCAAGTCGAAGTCGAGACGCGACATGGAGAACGAAAAACAGCCGCAAACCACGCCGACAGATGCTTAAGTTTTATACGCTAACAATCAATCTGTTATGAAAAGGCCGCCTTTCACAATGCAAAGGCGGCCTTTTTCATGTTCATATTCATTACAACCTCCATGTCACTCATCAGGGGAAAGATGCAAGTAAATATTAAAAGCAAAGAATAATGTCCAAAACACTTCCCATGCCAATAAAAACTTGCACTCTTTCTTATTCTTGCGAAGCACTTCGCCCATCCACATCCTTTCGCTACGACGTAACAGAATAAAATGTAATATGGCACAAACAGCCAATACACAACCGAATACAATTTCGATTATAATCATCAAATGTTCGCTTATAAGCGAATGATTATGTGCTATAGCCGTAAAACATAAAATAAGCGAAGCTGCCGAATCGGCCTTGGACGCAAACTTTAACATAGCAGTAGAATCTAAAGTAAGATAACTAATAACATTACCACGACAAATATACGCACATGTATTTATAAGAACAATACATTTACGTAAAAGTCGTAATATATTTAGTTTAATTAACCAAACGATTCCCTTTTTCGGAACGAAAACTTCCTAAATTTTCACAGTCGAGCCGTATACGACTTAATACTCTGATAATCAACACTTTACAAAAGACTGTCTTTGACGTTGCAAAAGGCGGCCTTTTAGCTTGCAAAAGTTTACCTTTCGGCTTCCAAAAGGCAACCTTTTAGTTTGTAATTGGACGACTTTCAAGAAAACAACGGTTTTCTTTTTGGCAAACAACCGCCGCTGTTTAGAATCGCAACCATAGTCTTTTTGATAAACAACCACAAGTGCTTAGAATCGCAACCACCGTTTTTTTGATAAACAGCCATCGTCTGTTCGGCAAACAACTACAGCCGTTAAAATTTTACCGAGACAAGTATTTAACGCAATCCGTCCACATCCGACCTCAATCAAGGCGTTCGGTAACCAGTCATTCCGGGCCGGGACCCGGAATCCATTGTATGCACACACGTTGTAATTAATGATGATGCCTTCTGGATTCCGGGTCCCGGCCCGGAATGACTGATTACCGAACGCCTTGATTGAGGTTGATGCATACAAGTAATAAAAAGCCTCGGAAGCGGGCGGCCGCCGTAAGGCAAATGCAAAATAAATGCTCGTTTCCCTCGCTTTTATTTTGCATTCCGCTCGGCTTGCACTATCTTTGCAGTCAAAATCAATAAAGAGGTAAGATACTATGAACAAGACTTTCATCTTTTCGGGCTTGATGCTTGCCGCGCTTACGCTGCCCTGCAACGCCCAAAACAAGGACGGAGGCATATCAAAGGAGATGCTTCAGGAGATTAAACAGGCGCAGCCGCGCACACCGGCCGACCGCGCACTGTTCAACGCACTGGCGGCGAACAGCATAGACGCGCTGGCCGTAAACCAACAAAACCAGGGGGCGATAGACACATACTTCAGCGTGGAGACGCCCAAGCAAAGCATCACCGACCAGAAGCAGAGCGGACGATGCTGGATGTTCAGCGGCTTCAACGTGCTGCGCTCGGCGTTCGCTCAAAGGACCGACTCGCTCACCCTGGAGCTGTCGCACGACTATCTGTTCTTCTACGACCAACTGGAGAAGGCCAACCTCTTCCTCCAAGGCGTGATAGACTGTGCCGACAAGCCCATCGACGACGAGCGCGTGCGCTTCTTCTTCAAGAGTCCGCTGAACGACGGCGGCACCTACTGCGGCGTGGCCGACCTTGTGGCGAAGTACGGACTCGTGCCGGCCGAGGTGATGCCCGAGACTTACTCGAGCGACAACACCGGGCGCGTGGCGGCCCTGATGAAGTCGAAGCTGCGCGAATACGGCCTTAAGCTGCGCGACATGGTGGCACAGGGCAAGAGCCAAGCCGACATCAAGGCAGAGAAGACTAAGATGCTCGCTACAGTCTACCGCATGCTCGCGCTCACCATGGGCGAACCCGTACAAGAGTTCACTTACGCCTTTAAGAACAAGGACGGGCGCACCGTCACCGAGCCTAAGAAGTACAACCCCATGACGTTCGCCGCCGAGATACTGGGCGACACGCCCGTCTACGGCTCGTTCATAATGGTGATGAACGACCCGCGCCGCGAGTATTACAAGACATACGAGGTGGAATACGACCGCCACACCTACGACGGCACCAACTGGAAATACCTCAACCTGCCCATGGAGGACATCGCACAGCTGGCCATAGCCTCGCTAAAGGACGGAAGGAAGCTGTACAGCTCGTACGACGTGGGCAAGTTCCTCGACCGCAAGCGCGGCTACTGCGACATCGACAACTACGACTACGGCTCGCTCTTCGGCACGACGTTCGGCATGGACAAGGCGCAGCGCATAATGACGTACGACAGCGGCTCGACCCACGCCATGACCCTGACGGCCGTCGACCTGGACAAAGACGGCAAGCCGGTGATGTGGAAAGTTGAGAACAGCTGGGGCCCGGCATGGGGGCAGAGCGGATGCCTGATAATGACGAACGAGTGGTTCAACGAGTACATGTTCCGCCTCGTGGTCGACAAGAAGTACGTCCCGGCCAAGACGCTGAAGCAGTATGAGCAGAAGCCCGTCATGGTGATGCCCGAGGATCCGCTCTTCCTGCCCGACGAATAAACGAACGGGAAGTTAAAGAAGTTAGGGAAGTTAAAGACGTTAAAGCCAATAGTCCTGTACATATTCGGCTTTAACTTCTGACGAAGCGTTAGCGAAGTGACAACTTCTCTAAATTCTTTAACGCCCTAACGAACAAGCGCCTTGCGGATATTCATAAAACAAAACATATAGGAGAACACGTAAGAATGAGTACGGTCATATATCCTTCACCCATATTCGGCCCTGTTCACAGCCGTAGGTTGGGCATATCGTTAGGCATAAACCTCATGCCGGCCGACGGCAAGGTGTGCACGTTCGACTGCATATACTGCGAGTGCGGCTTCAACGCCGAGCGCCGCCCGCGCCTGAAACGCCCGTCGCGCCAAGAGGTGGCGGCGGCTCTCGAAGCCAAACTGAAAGCCATGGCGGCCGAAGGACGGCTGCCCGACGTGCTGACGTTCGCCGGCAACGGCGAACCTACGGCGCACCCCGACTTCGCCGGGATAATCGACGACACCGTGCGCCTGCGCGACGAGTACTGCCCGTCGGCCAAGGTGTCGGTGCTGAGCAACGCCACGCAGGCCATGCGCCCCGAGGTGCACAAGGCGTTGGAACGTGTTGACAACAACATACTGAAGCTCGACACAGTGTCGCAGGAATACATCGAAAAGGTCAACCGCCCTACCTACCCCACTTACGACGTGCGCGAAATCATCGAGACGATACGCTCGTTCAACGGCCGTGCCATAGTGCAGACGATGTTCATGCGCGGCACGATGGACGGCCGTGACGTCGACAACACGGGCGAGGAATACGTAGCCCCGTGGCTCGAAGCCGTAAGATACATCGCCCCGCGCCAGGTGATGATATACACCATCGACCGCGAAACGCCCGACCACGACCTGCGCAAGGCATCGCCCGGACAGCTCGACGCAATCCGCGACAGGGTCGTAGCGATGGGCATACCCTGCTCGGCGGCATACTGATCAAGTGAAGAATTAAGAGTGAAGAGTGAAGAAAATATGACATTATAATGGCCTTTGATGTCATATTTTCTTATCTTCTTATTTATTGTTACCAATTATTTGCTTTTTCATCCGATTATTTTTATCTTCGCAAACAAAAGGAGAGACCAATGAATCCTAAATTTAAAGAAGAAAAAGGATACGTATTCAAAATATATTCCAATGAGGAAGAACGCAAGCATATCCATGTTATAAAAGCCGGAAACGAAGCTAAATTCTGGCTTGAACCTGATATTGAATTAGCAAACAACTACGGATTCAGCGATAAAGACATTAAGAATATAACTCAAATAATATTGAAATATGGAGACGAATTTAAGCGGAAGTTCACAGAACACATCGGTAAGCGTCTTAATGATTAACTCCCAAGGCATTATGCTCTCCGTCTTGGGTAACGACTACTTCGTGTCATACAACCGTGTGCCGTGGCTCCGCAACGCCCGCATAAGCAGCGCGCTGAACGTCCGCATGGCCGGACGGAACGCCATAGAGTGGCCCGACCTTGACGTAGACCTTGAAATAGAAAGCCTGAAACATCCCGAACGTTACCCGTTGGTGATGAAAAACTCGCCGTTAGATGTGTTATAAGGCATCGCCCGGACAGCTCGACGCAATCCGCGACAGGGTCGTAGCGATGGGCATACCCTGCTCGGCGGCATATTGAATTATGTTATAAAACTATCTGAGCCGTCCAAAAGCTTTTGTCGTAGCATTACAGCAACAAAAGCTTTTGGACGGCTCAGATAGTTTTATAACTTTACCGCAAAGGCTTCCAGGCACAAATCACAATACATCCGTCTTGAACATCCTATCCTTGAGACGGGGATTAAGCACGCAAGACTGATGAACCAGCAAGGACAAAACCGTCAGAACCAACATGCCAGTGCAAAGCCAATCATACGCATCAGACCCGGCCCTGTCCTTAAAAACAAAAAGCGCCAAGGTTGAATAAGGAAATACGAAAAAGTCAAGCCACTCCCATATCTTATGCAGCTTTGTATGACCGACGCAAAGCGTATCCTGCCCGTCGTGGTAAACAACGGATGCGACTGTAATGTATTTTAGTTTGATTTCAATCCTGTCGCCGCCCTTCGCATCTAACACGCAATAATCTTTTCCTATGGGACAAACCGCTATTAATTGTCCGTTCTTCAACACCCTGACTCTTGTAAATACGTTATAAACGCCACGGTTGACAATAATCTTCATGTTGCATGGATTTTATAAAAACGACAAAACGGAGGCATGCCCCCACATTAATAAAGTTAACGGACAATGGCCAATGCTTCAGCAAATCGGCACATGTCCGTTAACTCCGGCTAAGCCTGTTATAAATCATCTAAATCCCGTTAGCCTCTTTATCACATTTGTCACCACATCTTACTAATCAAGCCGAGCTTCGTAGCGTCGATGAACTCGATTATATGACGCACCTCGGGGCCGTCGGGCACCTGTTCGCGTATCTGGCGCACGGCGTCGAACACGCTCGTCTGTCCGTGGAACACAAGGCGGTAAGCGTTGGCGATATGGTCCTGCACCTTCTGCGTAACACCGTGGTTGGTAAGAATCGAGGCGTTGATGCCTCCGTACTTCACGGGGTTGTCGGCTGCGACGATATACGGCGGCACGTCGCGGCTGAGGCGGCTGCCGCCCTGGATCATCGAGCCGCGGCCGACACGCACACGTGCGTTGGCGATGACGTTTGAAGAGAATATCACGTCGTTCTCTATCTCGCAGTCGCCGGCTATCTTCGTACCGTAGCCGAACACGCAGTTGTCTGAAATCTTGGTGTCGTGCGACACGTGTACACCCTCCATGAACGAGTTGTTGCTGCCGATGACGGTCTTTCCGCTACAGAAAGTGGCACGGTTGATGACTACGTTCTCACGGAACGTATTGTTGTCGCCGATGACCAACTGCGAAGCGTCGCCGCAATAGTTGAAGTCTTGCGGTATGGCTGCAAGCACAGTGTTCTGGTACACAGTGTTGCCACGCCCCATGCGTGTGCCGTTCATCACGCTGACATACGGATAAATTACGCAGTCGTCACCGATCTCAACGTCGCCTTCTATGTATGCGAAAGGATAAATCGTAACGTTCTTTCCGATTTTCGCCTTCGGGTCTATTTCTGCTTTAGGACTTATCATATCAATTTAATTCATAATTCATAATTAGCTTGCGCTGAACTTCGTTTCATAATTCATAATTATGCCTGACGGCTTTAGGAGTGGTCGTTTCATAATCCATAACTCGTAATCCACAACAGCATGAGACGCAACGCGTAAGCCAATTATGAATTATGAATTATGAATTATGAATTGGTTAATCCCTTCCTCCGCCAAGAGCGTAATAGAGGTTGACTACGGCCTGCATCTTATAGAAGTCGTCCTGCACCTTGGCCAGTTCGGCGTTGAGCAGCGACTGCTGGGCAGTGATGACCTCGAGATACGTGCTTCCGCCCATGCTGAAGAGGTCTTTCGTGTACTCTACGTTCTTCGTCAGGCTCTCTATCTGCTTCTGCTCGAGCTTCGACTTCTCGTCGGACGAGTTGTAGAGGACGAGGGCGTTGCTTACCTCAGAGCCGGCAGAGAGCACCGCCTGCTGCCAAGTGTTGTAGGCTTGCTCCTGCTCCGCCTTGGCCACTTTCAGGCCGGCGATGAGCTGTCCGTTCTGGAATATCGGTTGGACGAGGCCCGCCACTGCGCTAAGCAGCCACTTGCCGGGGTTCACGATGCCGCCGCCACCATTGTTCGTATATGCACCCGACCCGCTGATCGATATGTTCGGATAGAACTTTGAGCGTGCAGTCTGGACGTCGTAGAAGCACTGAGCGAGAGCCATCTCTGCATAGTGTACGTCGGGACGGTTGTTAAGCATCTGTATGCCTACACCCGTACTGAACTCCGTCGGTAGCGACTGGTTCTCTAATTTGCCGCGGCCGATTGTCTGCGCCGGCTGTCCGAGCAGCAGCGAGAGCGAGTTCTCCGTCTCACGGATTTGCCTCTTCAGATCCTCGGCCTGTGCCAATACCGAATAATAATTGGCCTCGGCGCTCTGCACGCTGGTTTCCTTAGCCATGTTGAGGTCTTTCTGCAGCTTCATCATGTCCCAAGTGTCCTTAGTCAGGCCGGTCATGTTGTTTACTATTTCGAGCTGCTTGTCGA
>CALUIJ010000106.1 GCA_944320675.1 uncultured Prevotella sp. | reverse complement strand
CATGGTCGGGCGCAAGGCAGGATACGGCCTTGCACCGCTACCATACGGTGAAGACGAAAGACATCAAGACGTTTGCGCCGAGCTGTTCGCGCGGCAACCGCACCCGTTATTTCCTTAAAGTGCAGGATGGGTGCAATTATTTCTGCACTTATTGCACCATTCCTTACGCGCGCGGATTCAGCCGCAATCCGAGCATCGCTTCGCTTGTAGGGCAGGCGCGGCAGGCCGCCGCCGAGGGCGGAAAGGAGATAGTGCTGACCGGAGTGAACATCGGCGACTTCGGCGAGACTACCGGCGAGCGGTTCGTCGACCTTGTTAAGGCGCTCGACGGGGTTGAAGGCATACGCCGTTACCGCATAAGCAGCATCGAGCCCGACTTGCTCGACGACGAGCTTATCAAGTATTGCGCACACAGCAGGGCGTTCATGCCGCATTTCCACATACCGCTTCAGAGCGGCTCCGACGAGGTTTTGCGCCTTATGCACAGGCGTTACGACAGTGCGCTGTTCGCTCGTAAGATAGGGCTGATAAAGAAAGTGATGCCCGACGCCTTCATCGGTGTCGACGTGATGGTGGGCACGCGCGGCGAAAGGCCCGAGCTGTTCGAGCAGACCTACGACTTTCTTAAAGGTCTCGACGTAACCCAGCTGCACGTGTTCCCTTACTCCGAGCGTCCCGGCACGGCGGCGTTGAAGATACCCTACGTGGTGTCCGACCAGGACAAGAAGCAGCGCAGCAAGCGTCTTTTGGAACTTTCAGACGAGAAGACGGAGGCTTTCTACGCACGGCACATAGGTCTTGAGGCCGAGGTCTTGTTTGAGAAAACCACGGGCGGAAGGGCCATGCACGGCTTCACGAAGAACTACATACGTGTAGAACTGCCGCCTTCGCCCGACAACGACCGCCTTGACAACCAGATCGTCAACGTAAGGTTGGGCGGATTCAACCATAATAAAACAGCATTAAAAGCAATACTTTGAAATGGATAAGACCGCTATTGTGATACTTAACTGGAACGGCGTGAAGATGCTTACGCGCTTCCTGCCCAACGTGCTCGACTATTCGAGGGACGAGGCCGTGGTGTACGTGGCCGACAATGCGTCGACCGACAACTCCGTCGACGTGCTGAAGACGCACTTCCCCGAAGTGCGCCTTGTGAGGCTCGACCGCAACTGGGGCTTCGCCGAAGGCTACAACCGCGCGCTCGAAAAGATAGAGGCCGAGTATTACGTGCTGCTGAATTCCGACGTTGAAGTGTCGCATCACTGGCTCACGCCATTGGTCGAGTTCATGGACAGCCACACCGGCGTGGCCGCCTGCCAGCCCAAGCTGCTTTCGGAAACCGACCGCGACAAGTTTGAGTATGCCGGGGCTTGCGGCGGTTTCATCGACCGTTACGGTTATCCATTCTGCCGGGGCAGATTGTTCGGCACGGTCGAGGCCGACGACGGACAGTATGACTACGCCGCCGAGACGCTGTGGGCCACGGGGGCGTGCATGGTGGTCAGGGCTGCCGACTTCAAGGCTGCCGGCGGCTTCGACGCGCGTTTTTTCGCCCATTGCGAGGAGATTGACCTCTGCTGGCGCCTGCGCCTTATGGGCAAGAAGATATACTGCATACCCGACAGCGAGGTTTACCACATCGGCGGCGGCACGCTGCCTAAGAATAATCCGATGAAGACTTTCCTCAACTTCCGCAACAACCTTACGATGCTGTACAAGAACCTGCCCGACGAAGAGCTGCGCCACGTGATGCGCGCGCGCGCCGTGCTCGACTACGTTGCCGCCCTCCAGGCGTTGCTTTCGGGGCGCGTGGGCGACTTCAAGGCTATCGTCAACGGCCGCAGGGCGTTCAAGGAGTGGATGCCCGAATACGTGGAAGTGAGGCGCGAGGTGCAGCGCAGCCGCAAGGTAGGCAGCGTCCAGGGCGTTTACCGCCGCTCGATCCTTTGGCAGTATTATGCCAAGGGGCATAAGAAGTATTCCGAGCTTGACTCGTAAACCATATTGTCGGCATTCCGGCCGGATTGCTTTCTTCCTGATTCTTCTTGACGCTTCGTAGCGCGTTCTTTTTGAAATGAAAACCATTCGGACGTAAATAACGCCCTGTTTCGTGTGCAAACGTAATGCGTTGCGTTTCATGTCGTTAGCATGGACGCAACGCATTATGTGCAAAAAACAACAGCTTCTTAGCACGTAAGAACGGCTGAAAAGCATGCCTCAGGCGGCTGTTTCAGTGCCTGAAAACGGCCGTTTCAGCCTTGGAATGCGGCCTTTTACCGCCTGGTTCCTTATGTATCGGCGTGTAAAAGACGGCCTTTCATGCCGTCGGCTCATGCCTTTGGCGTGCCTGCGGCATGTTTAGGCCTTTGCGTATTCCTGGTTCTGCGGTTCCCGTTGACATTTTCCGATTGACGTTTTGATGCCTGAAACGGTGTCGCAGCTTCCTTTTTGGAAGATAAGGTAAGTCTTGCTTGCTGACATTTTGTAAGGTCGGTCGTCCGTGTTTATGCTTTTTTATGAAAATGTAATGCGTAAAATTTGGTTTAGACGGTAAAAACGCTTACTTTTGTAAAGTCGCAGGCGAATGCGCTTTTGCCTGTCGGCGCGATGTGATTAACTGAAAAATCAAATATTGTTTGACTTTAAATTATTGTGACTATGGACAAGACTGTCGAGATGAACGCCAACGAGCTTGTGGCGTATTTCCGAAAACCGGCAACGGAGCTGACCAAGGCCGACATCATCGCCTTCGTGCGCGAGAAGGGCATACGCATGGTCGACTTCATGTATCCGGCCGAGGACGGCCGCGTGAAGACTCTCAACTTCATGATTAACAACTTAGCTTACCTCGAGACGATACTCACCGACGGTGAGCGCGTTGACGGCTCGAGCCTGTTCCCCTCGTTCGTCGAGGCCGAGAGCAGCGACCTTTACGTCGTGCCGCGTTTCCGCACGGCGTTCGTCAGTCCGTTCTCCGACATACCCACGCTGTGCCTGCTCTGCTCGTTCTTCG
>CALUIJ010000105.1 GCA_944320675.1 uncultured Prevotella sp. | reverse complement strand
CGAAGTCCTTAGCGTCCTTCGGGTCTATCGTGAACGTAGTAACGCCGCGGAAGTCCTCGCGCTCCTTGTAGTCCTCGGCGGTGATTTCGCCCGTTATCTTGTCGGCGGCTTCCTCCACGCGCTTCGGGTACTTGTAGGGCAGGCCGTATTGGGCGAGTATCGAGTTCATCTCAACGTCGTTGTCGCCCTGCTCGCCGAGCACGTCGGCCACCTCGCCTATGATGTTCTTGTTCTCGTCGTCTGGCCAGCGGGTCACCTTCACCACGGCCTTTTCGCCCGTCTTGCCGCCCTTCAGCTTGTTCTTGGGTATGATGATGTTGTTGGCGAACACGCCTCCGTCGGGCACGAGGAAGGCAAAGTCGCGCTCAACGCGCAGCTTGCCTACGAACTGGTCGCGGGCGCGCTCGAGTATTTCGGTCACCATCGCTTCCTTAATGTGGTTGCGCCGGCGCGCCATGAAAGTGACGCGCACGCGGTCGCCCGTCAGCGCCGACTTCGAGTTTCGTTCGGCGACGAACACCGGTTTGCCGCCGTCGTCGGGCTCGAAGCTGTTCTTTCCGTTTGGCTTGCGTATGAAGCGGCCCTCCTGCACTTGTCCTTTCATGTTCAGTTTGTACGAGTTGTCGCTCACCTTGCTTAGGAAGTCGTCCCATGCCATTTCCTCCATGATGTCCACTGCGAGCATCTTCGCCGGGTGGGTTGTCAGGCGCAGGTCCTTGAATATCTGCTTGAAGCCGAGCGTCTTGTCCGGGTTGCGCATGAACAGGTCTTGCAGCATCTCGGCCAGTTTGTTCTTGGTCAGCCTCTTGTTCTTCTTCTTTTCTTTCATGATAGTTTGATACCTTAAGTGTTTGGGTATTGTTGTTTATGTGCGAAATTAATAAATTAATCGTATATATGTTGAGTTTGTTATGATTATTTTGCAATAAAAAAGAAGGATGCGCCATGCTTACGCCTGCGCATCCTTCTTTTTCTCGTTAGTTTATGAAACGTCATTTAACTTCCCATGTGTCGTTCGTCTCGAGCAGCTCCATGAAGTTGTGGTATTTCTTCTTTGTCTTCACTTCCTCTATCTGCTCGGCCACGGCGGTCTCGTATGTGGGAGCCTCTACGTCTCGGATTACGCCCAAGGCCACGGGGAAGCCGTGCTCGTTGTCCATCATGGCGAGTTTCAGCTGCAGGGTGTTGTCCATGCAGTGCGCGTCGTGTACGAGTATGTCTTTCTCCGTGATGCCGTTCTCGCCGAGTTTCACAACCTTAAGGCCGAAGCCTTCCTGCATGAGGCCGTACTCGTTGTTCTCGCCGAAGAGCAGAGGTTGGCCGTGGCGCACGTATATGGCGTTCTTCGCGCGGCCTTCCTTCTTGTAGATCGAGTCGTAGCAGCCGTTGTTGAAGATGACGCAATTCTGCAGAATCTCGCACACCGAGGCTCCCTTGTGGTTGTAGGCGGCCTTCAGTATGTCGACCGTACCTTCGGCGTCGGTGGCCACGGAGCGCGCGAAGAAGTGCCCCCTTGCGCCGAAGCACAGTTCGGCAGGCAGGAACGGATCTTCTACCGTGCCGTAGGGCGACGACTTGCTGACGAATCCGCGCGGCGACGTCGGCGAATACTGGCCTTTCGTCAAACCGTAGATGCGGTTGTTGAGCAGAATCATGTTGATGTCGATGTTGCGCCGCATGGCATGTATGAAGTGGTTTCCGCCGATGGCGAGGCCGTCGCCGTCGCCGCTTATCTGCCATATCGTGAGGTCGGGGTTGGCCACTTTCGCGCCGGTGGCTATGGCCGCCGCGCGTCCGTGGATTGTCTGCATGGCGTATGTGCTGACGTAATAAGGCAGACGGCTCGAGCAGCCTATGCCTGAGATTACGGCTGTCTGGTAGGGCGGCACGCCTATTTCCGCCATAGCCTTGTGGAGCGAAGCCAGGAAGAAGTGGTCTCCGCAACCGGGACACCAGCGTGGTTGTCCCTTCTTATAGTCTTGAGCTGAATACATGTCTAATTAAGAATTAAGAGTTAATAATTAAGAAAATTACCTCTGTCAAATTAAGAATCTTAAATTAATAATCAGGAAAATAGTCTTCACGGACAAAGCCGTCATTGGCGTACTTCATTGAGTTTGCCTTTGTCGTCTTGACAATAGAAACCAATATCGACGTTATTTCATGCGCTTCTCCATGAATCGAAGAATAAGCGTCGTCGTCAAAATATCCACTGTCATGCAACAGTTCGATCCAATAAAGCGTCTCGTTGGCCTCCTTAAGCGCGACCGAAGTCTTGTTGATGAAGTCCGCCCTGCTTTGTGCGAACTTAGCCTCACGCATCAGCGCGCCTATCGCCGTGCCGCTTCTGAGCAACTGTTTAGACAGTGCATACTCACCCTTGTCCCTGCAAAGGAACTTGTACGCCTTAACTATCCGTAAGGCAAAGGCATAAGCGCGCTTGTCTATAAGGTTGTCGCCCATAAGCATATTTTCTTAATTCTTAATCCTTAACTCTTAATTATCTTAGTGAACGCCTTTACGAGTTCGGCCACTACGAAGGGCTGGCCCTTTACTTGGTTGAACTGGTAGGGCGAGAAGTTGTCCACCTTCATGCGCAGATAGCCGGCGAACTGGCCGAGGTTCTGCTCGGCTACGACCACCTTTTTATATTTAGTGAGCACGTGGGCGGTGTTCTTAGGCAGCGGGTTGATGTAGCTGAAGTGGGCCAACGCAACCTTATGGCCCATTTCCCTCATCGCTGACATTGCGGAATACAAGTGGCCGAACGTGCCGCCGAAGCCTACGATAAGCAGGTCGGCGTCGTCGGCGTCGCCCATCACCTCAACGTCGGGAACGGGAATCTTGAACACTTTCAACGCGCGCAGGTGGCACATCTTGTCGTGGTTCTCCGGGTCGGTGGATATTGCTCCGGTGCGGCCGTCTTTCTCCAGTCCGCCCAATATGTGCTCATAGCCCTCCTGTCCGGGTATCGCCCAATAGCGGGCGCCCGTCTCCGGGTCGCGTTGGTAGGGAGTGTAGTGGCCTTTCTGCTCGGGAGTTACATAATGGGGGCGTATCTCCGGCAGTTCGTTGATGTTAGGCAGTTTCCATGCGGCAGAGCCGTTGGCCACGAATGCGTCGGTAAGCAGCACTACGGGCGTAAGGTGCTCGAGGGCGATCTTGGCTGCGGCGTACACCGCGTCGAAACAGTTCGTGGGGCTTGTCGCGGCTATCACCGGCATGGGCGACTCGCCGTTGCGCCCGAAGAGAGCCTGCAGCAGGTCGGTCTGCTCGCTCTTCGTGGGCAGGCCTGTCGACGGACCGCCGCGCTGCACGTCTATGACTACGAGCGGCAGCTCGTCGATTACGGCCAAGTTCATGGCCTCGGACTTAAGGCAGATGCCGGGGCCCGACGTCGACGTCGCGGCCAACGCTCCGGCGAAAGACGCGCCGATGGCGCTTGCGCAGCCTGAAATCTCGTCTTCGCACTGCACCGTCACCACGCCGAGCGACTTGTGCTTGGCCAGCTCGTGCAGTATGTCCGTGGCAGGAGTGATGGGGTAAGAGCCCAGGTAGAGCTTCAGTCCGGCCTTCTCGGCGGCGGCTATCAGGCCGTAGGCCGTGGCCTTGTTGCCTGTGATGTCCATGTAGCGGCCCTTCACCTTGTTCTTCGACTCGATGCGGTACGTGGCCGGCACGCTGGCGTGCACGTTGTGCCCGTAGTCGTAACCGGCGTTGACAACCTTGATGTTGTTCTCAGCGACGGCAGGCTTCTTGTCGAATTTCTCGCGCAGGAAGGCTTCCACGTATTTTATGTCGCGGTTGAACAGCCAGCACACTATGCCGAGTGCGAACATGTTGCGGCACTTCAGCACGGCCTTGTTGTCCATTCCGCTGTCGGCGAGGCAGTCCTTCACCATCTGCGTAATGGGGCAGGCTACCACGCGGTCGGGGTCGATGCCCATCTCTTCGAGATAATCCTGCGTTTTGAACTCGGCCCTTTCAAGGTCTTTCGGCCCGAAGCTGTCGGTGTCGATGATGATGGTGGCCTGCGGTTTGGCGAACCTGTACTGCGTCTTCAGCGCTGCGGCGTTCATGGCCACGAGCACGTCGCACTGGTCGCCCGGCGTGTAGGCGCGGCCGCTTGCGATGTGAACCTGGAATCCCGACACGCCCGTAAGCGAACCTTGCGGGGCGCGGATGTCCGCCGGATAGTCGGGGAACGTCGAGATACCGTTACCTACCGTAGCCGATACTGTCGAGAATATGTTTCCCGCCAGCTGCATTCCGTCGCCGGAGTCGCCGGAAAAACGTACTACGACATCGTCTAATTGCTTTACTTCCAATTCTTCTGCCATAAATCAAAGTATTTTTAGCTTTAGATTATTTGTTCATGCTTTTCATTCCGCAACGTGGCATTTTGCCAACCGTCATGCTGTGTTGCGGCATGCCGGAGGGTTGTCATCGTTGCATTTTGCAAAGTTCGGAAAGATTATTGAAATATCAAAATGTTTTTTAATAATTTTGTTCGTAAACATGTAATGACGGCCCGTCACGGCTGCGGCCGGGCGTTTTCAGGCGTGTCGGATTGCCGCTGTCGTAATGTTTTGGTATTCAGCTTGTTGTAAAACACGGTCTTCGGGCTTGCAAAAGACCGTGTCTTATACGTTAAAAGGCTACCTTTCGCCGTGCGAAAGATAGCCTTTCATGCCGCCGCCGGCAGGCGTGCGGTTTGTGTTAAGGCTTATTTCACCATTACCTTTACCGTAGAGCCGTCGGCCTTCTTTACGATGTTGAGGCCCTTTACGGGTGCCGATACGCGCGTGCCGCCGACTGTGTAGCGTGCCACCTCTGCGTCGCCGCCGCCTGCGTTAGATGCTTTGTCGATGGCTGTGGTCGTGTAGTAGAGGTCGATCACGTAAGCCGTGTTCATGTACATGCCGCTGCCGCCCTTGCTGCTGTCGTCGGAGTATCCCGTCACGTAGCGTCCGTCGGGCGTTATGCTCGTTCCGTAGTTGGCTCCGCTCTCGTCGAACGCTGCCAGTTGCTCAAGTTCCGGGCACATCGCAGATATGAGCTGCGGCATCTCGTCGCCGGCCTTCCAGAGGCAAGGCTTGTAGCTCCATCCCATGTTTGTAACGCAGCTGGCCAGTATCGTGCCGTCGTCGGCCACCGACATGGCGTCGATTGCTACGGCGCCGGCGAAGTCGCTGTTGGCTTCGTGCATGCACTCCTCAAACTCGCCGGTCCCGACGTTGTAGCGTCCTACGTGCTGGGCGTTGGCCGTTCCGAGCTTTAACGCCACGTACTTGCCGTTGCGGCTGAGGTCGGCGGCGTAGAACTGCATGTAAGGACGCTCGGGGTCGGCACCGTCAAGGCTGTAATATTTGTTCCCGACGGCTTCGCACTTGTAGCTTCCGTCGTCCTGCAAACTCCAGAGCGCTAGCACCGGACTCCAGTATTCGTCAAGCAGGGCGCCGCAGATTACGGAACCGTCGGCACTGACATACTTCGCCTCAGAGCCTGATACCGTCATGCCGGCCTCCTCGCTTGCGGGCACGGGCAGATCCTCGATTTTGCCGTCTTTCCATACGCATGCGTGGCTGACGAAGTCCATGTTGCTTGCGTAGTAGCCTACGATGGTTTTGCCGTCGTCGGTTACGTCCCATGCGTAAGAGTTGCTTTCTTCGAGAGCCTGAAGCTTCGTCGTTTCACCGTCGATTGACAGGGTCGTGGCTGCTATCAGCCAGTTGTCGGCATCATCGCCGTTATAGCCTACGGCCACGCCGTCGTCGGTTACGGCGGACAGGTTGAGGCCGGTGTAGTTTACGTCGGGCTGGATTACGCATTTGTCTGACTCAAGGTCGTAAACGAATATGCCGCTCTTGCCGTCGTTGATGTTCGTAACCGTTCCGGCTATGTATCTGTGGTTGGGCGATATTGCCTGCGACATCACTCCGTCGTAAACAGTTCCGTCGGAATCCGTAAGCGAGCTTATTACTTGCATGCTCTGGGCTGATGCCATCATGCCCACGCCTGCCAAGGCTGCAACCAGCAGGCTGCGGCATTTTGAAATGTTAGCGTTGAATGTAAAATTTTTCATAATCATTATGTTTTTAAGTTATATGTTGTGTTTTTAAGCCTGCGCTTTCCGCTTAAGCGGCTTGCCTGCGTAGGCGGGACGGCGCAGGCCTTGTCCCTCTTATCTCACGATGACTTTCCCTACCGAGCCGTCGACCCTCTTTACGATGTTCAGGCCCTTTACTGGTGCGTCCACGCGCTGGCCTCCGATGGTGTAGCGTGCCGTCTCGGCGTTGCCGCCGGCCGTCGTGCCGGGCTTGCCGATGCCTGTCGTCGTGTCTTCGAATTCAATCACGTAGCTTGCGTTGGCGTAGCCTGCGTTGTATCCGATGCCGATGCCGTACTTGCCGTCGGGCGTTATGTCGTAAAGCTTATGGTAGCCCATGCTGTCGAAATCCTTTAGGATCGTAAGTTCGGGGTACTTGTCTGCAAGCAGTTCGGGTTCGGCTGCGCCGGCGCGCCAGATGCAGGCCTGCCATCCTGAGATGGTCGTTATGTCGCCTACCATCGTGCCGTCGTCGGCCACGGCCATGCATTCGGTATTGGTGTGGATCGGCATCGTGCCGGTGCCGTCGGCCTTGAACTCCCTTATCTCGCGTGTCTCGAGGTCGATTGTGGCCATGTGCGATTCGCCTTCAAGCGTCATTATGGTGACTCCGGCGTACTTGCCGTTGTTGCTGATGTTGGCGGCGTGGAACGAAGCGTAAGGCTTGTCGGTGCTCTCTATTTCGTACCAGCCGAAGTAGTCCTTGCATATCGGGTCGCATACGTATGAGCCGTCGTCCTGCAGGCGCCATACGATGAGGGGCAGGGTCATCAGGTTGTCTACTATGTATCCTGCTATTATCGAGCCGTCGCCGCTGCAATAGTTGGCCGATGTGCCGCGCACGTTGAATCCCATTTCCTCCGTTGTAGGTTCGGGCAGGGTTATGAACTTGCCGTCCTTCCAGATGCATGCGTGCGGCTCGTAGTCGTTAGGCGACCAGTAAGCCCCTGTCACCACCTTGCCGTCGTTGCTCGTGTCGTATGCCGAGCTTTCGTATCCGGCAGGCGTCTCAAGCTCGGTCATGGTGCCGTCTATCGACAGTGTTAAGGCGTTGGGGTTGTAGCCTACGGCCACGCCGTCGTTGCTTACGCCCCTAAGGTCGCCTCCCATTTCGGTCTGCCCTTCGTTTACCGCGAACGCATTGGTCTCGGTGTCGAGCACGAATATGCCTGTCCACCCGGTCGTGCTGCTCGTTGCTTGTCCGGATATATATCTGTGGTTGGCCGATATGTTCGTGGCGTAGAGGCTGTATTTTACGCCAGAGTCGTCGGTGATTTCGTCGTATGTCTTGACTTGTTGGGCCGATGTTGCCATGGCGGTCGTTAGTGCTAAGGCTGCCGTAATGCAGCGGAGCGTTTGCGAGTTTTTCTTTAGTGTAAACTTTTTCATGAATTAATTATTTAAAATTATACAAATGGTGTAGACTTTTAGTTTGTTATATTAAGTGATTTTATGTAAAATCGAGTGCAAATATAATTATTGTTTTGAGAATATGTAATTAATTACGTGAAAAATATGTTATTTTTATGGTTTAGATGTGTTTGTGATGATAAAGTATTGCTTAAACAATTGCTTAGGAAATGTATTGTAATTCCGGCCGCTTTTGTTTTGGTTTGTTAACGGTTCGTGGCTTCCCTTATGCTTTTTAGCTAAGTTCTGGATGCATTCCGGGGTGGTTTCCCGGTGCAAGGCTCCCTTATCCTGAACGCCTTTTTTAGGCGCATGCCGTGCGGCCTTTGCCGCCTTGCGTTGGGGTAGGTAAGCTTTTGTGTTATGAAAGGCCGTGTTTTACAAAGTAAAAGGCCGTCTTTTACGCGCTAAAAGACGGCCTTTGGCAATGCGTTGTGAATCAGACTGTTACGCAATGGCTTCCATTAGTACTTGAAAGAGCTGCCCCCGAGGAACTCGCGCAGCAGCGAAGTGGGCGGCAACTGGCGGTTGGGTATCGGCGCGATGTACTTCAGGAACTTCAACAGACGGTAAGCCTCGGCATACTCTTCGGCGTTCTCGGGCACGAGTTCAAGCAGCGGTTCGGCCTGGTTCTTTATAACGGCAAGCTCGAAGAGCATGGCCGTGTTGAACATGGCGTCGGCGTTTTCCTGGTAGGGGAATATCCACTTGTTCTCCCCGGCGCGCACGCTGGGCCATCGCTTTATGGTCTCCTGCGCGCTTACTCCGCGGTATTTGTAGTCGCGTATGATGCGGCGCAGCAGCCGGTTGTCGGTCGTCGGTATGTAGTTGTGCGTGTCTAAGAGTATCGTCGTGAGCGCCGACGCATAGACGCGGAACTTCTGTTCTTCAGGTATTTGGGCGGTAAGCTCGGGGTTGAGGGCGTGGATTCCCTCTACTACGAGCACGTTGTCGTCGTTCAGCCGCAGCTTGCGGCCGCTCTTCTCGCTGCGCCCCGTCTGGAAGTTATACCGCGGAAGCTCCACCTCCTCGCCGCGGAACAGGGCGTTGAGCTGGTCGTTCAGCAGCGGAATGTCCAATGCGTAAAGGCTCTCGTAGTCGTATTCGCCGTGCTCGTCCTTAGGCGTGTCCTCGCGGTGTACGAAGTAATCGTCGAGCGAAATCTGCACGGGCTTGATGCCGCAGGTGAGCAGCTGTATCGACAGACGCTTGCAGAAAGTGGTCTTTCCGCTCGACGACGGCCCCGAGATGAGCACCACCTTCACGCCGCGGCGCGTCGAAATCATGTCGGCTATCTGCGAGATTTTCTTCTCTTGGAGCGCCTCCGACACGTTGATAAGCTCGGTCGACATGCCCTGGTGCACGGCTTCGTTGAAGTCGCCCACGGTCGATATGCCGAGTATGTGCTGCCAGCGGTGGTGTTCCTTGAATATGTCGAACATCTTGTCCTGCCTCACTAAGTCGCCCAGGCGCGACGGGTCGGAGCGCGAGGGGATGCGCAGCAGCATGCCGTCGTAATACTTTTCGAGGCCGAAGAGGTAGAGTTGCTTCGTGTTTGTGAGCAGCGTGCCGTAGTAATAGTCCTTGTATCCGTCTATTTCATAATAGGTGGTGTAGAGCCGTCCGACGCTTTTCAGCAGCTTGACCTTCGACGTAAGTCCCATTTCGGTGAACATGTTGATCACTTCTTCGGTAGTACTCTCGTGCCGGCATATCGGCAGTGCCGCGTCGATTATCTGCTGCATGCGGCGGCGCACGGCCTCGGCGTCGAACTGCGTGAACGGTCTTCCTATCTCGATGTTGCAGTAGTAGCCGTTCGACACGGGGATGTCGATCACGACGTCGGCCCCCGGCCACAGGTCGTGCACGGCCTTGCAGAGCACGAAGAAGAGGGTGCGCGTGTAGGCCCTTGCGCCCGACGGCGACGTTATGTCGAGATACTCCACGTCCTTGTTGTGGTAAACGCGGAAATGAAGGCCCTCAACCTTGTTGTTCACCTTTGCGCTCAGGGGGCCGTAGTCCATTTTTAAATTTAATTCACGGAAAATCTCAGAAAGAGTGCTTCCTATTGGGACGTTTTGCGTTTTTTTATTATTTTTGCAACGTATTTGTATCATCTGTTTCATTTTTCATGCAGTTTTAGATTTCACGATTGTAAAGATACTCCGTTTTTTCGACACTGCACAATGCGCGACATCAAATTAATTTAAAATATGTCGATTTGGATTTTTTTTAAGATTATCGGGTC
>CALUIJ010000104.1 GCA_944320675.1 uncultured Prevotella sp. | reverse complement strand
ACGAGTAAGCCTCGAACGTGCCCGGCTTGAAGCCGATGAAGATGAGCGGAAGGCAGTAGCGCACGACGTCGTCGAGATACATGATGTTGTCGAAACCGTCGGACGACGGCACCTTGACGAAGCGTCCGTTCTCCCTGTCGGGCACCTTGATTATCGCCAGGCTGCTCTTAGGCAGGCGCAGGGTGTCGGTTTGCTCGGTCTTCTTTACCAAAAGGTAAATGCGGTTGTCCTCAAGCTGGCCTATCTCGTCGATTTCGGAGAACCATATAGGGTTAGTGTAGCCGTTAAGCCGGTCGTGGAAATAGCTTTTCAGGAACGACTCCTGCTCCCCATTGAGCTGCGTGTTGTCGATAAGGCGTATGTTGTGCTGTTCAAGGGCCTTGAACACTTCGTCTATCGCTACGGTGTACTCCTGGCTGAACTGCGCGTTGAGCTTGTTTATCGTCTTGATAGTTTTCCGTATGTTGTCGTGCTGCTTGCGCACTTCCTTGTTGTCTGATTCCAACAGGCGGTTGAGCGATGCCATGCGCACGCGGAAGAACTCGTCGAGGTTGTTAGAGTAAATGCCGAGGAACGACAGCCTTTCCAACAAAGGAATGTCCTCCTTGCGGGCTTCCTGCAATATGCGGTGGTTGAAGTACATCCAACTGACGTCGCGCTCGACGTAGCGCGACTCTTTATTCTTTTTTGAATTGATTTTTACAGCCATGTCCTTTATCTTATTCAAAATAAACTTAATATACAACGTTGTCTTAACCAGTTTCGGCCAAAAGACCTGACCGAAACATAAAAAACCGAAAAGCCTGAAGCTTTCTATGTCGTTGCAAAATTAAGCTTATTATTCTGTTCTACAGCAGTACCGCGTGTTAAAATGCAAATAAAATATTGTTACAAAAGCATTTCAACACATAGCAGCAAAGTGCCTGGACGTATGCCGGCTACGGCTGCATAGGCGACAACAGCCTGTCTTTTCCGCAAAACATGCGCGACAGCCGCAATTTGTCCATAATCCACGCTACGCCCAAACTGCCTGCTATGACGAACACGACCGACACTACCGTGAAGAGCAACGCCGTAGGGTCGAAACTGAACAGCGGGACGAAACGCTTGGTGATGATGGTGAACAGCGGCGAGAATAGAAGTATGGAGAGCGTGTTTCCACCGACAAACACGGCTATGCGCCTTGCCACACTGGGTAAATACGGATAAGAGGCAAGGGGCAGGCTCATGGCTAAATATGTCATGACAACGCCCTGAAGCGTAGAACGGTCCATGCCGCCGGGACTGAACACGCAAAACAACGCTAACGGGAAAACCGACAGCCAAGAGGGACGGAAAGCCGACATGAAGCCTACGCCCGACTGTCTGACGGCTACTCCGGCAAGGAAATACATGGCATTATCGAAAGAAACGATGTGCAGCAAGCGTGAAACGGCGAAAAGGCAAACGCCAAGCAGGCACACGAACGACACCAGGCCAAGCCTGCGGCGCAACTTATTGACGGCGTAATAAACAACATAACACACCATCAACGTATGCAAATACCAATAAGGCCCAAGGGGATGAAGCAGCAGTTTATCGAGGAACACCGCCAAAGTAAGGTTGTCGACATGCTCGCGTATCGGCAATACGGTAGCCATGACTATGTAGCCCGCCTCCATGACAGCGTATGGAACGAACAGCCATTTTACTTGGCGCGACACACGTCCGAACCCCTTGTCCATATTGGCAAGATAGCCTGAAATAATCAGGAATACGGGCATGTGGAACGTATAGACCACCTGCTTTACGTAAGGATATTTGTCTCCGACGTAAACCAAATGAAATACCACCATCAGTATGATGAAGACGCATTTCAAGAAATCAATCTGGTCGACACGCTTATTCACCGCTATCAGGCACTAATATGCTACTTTAGGATGTTCATTTCGATAAAACCGACAATACGTTGTTTATCATGCACGACAACGATTCGGAGACAACGGAACAACTTCATGCCACGCCTGCAAATGTCAATTCAACATCGATACAAATCCGGATGCGGTATAAGGCAACGGTGCGGCCTGGCTGAAATTGTAAAACAACATGTAAAGGCCGGTGGAAACAATGGTGAGCATAATGATGCCCGACTCAATGCCGAGCTTCAGATCCTTAGTTTCGGCCAACTTCACTTTCAGGTTCACCGTTTTGGCATAAGCCCACCGCATGGCTATCGACACCCCCGTGCCCACGGTAACGCCAAGAAGCGCGCCGGCAAGGATGTCGCCCGGATAATGAACGCCAAGGTAAATACGCGAATATACGACTAAGCACGACCATACGAAGAGCACCACGATGGTGGCCTTATGCTTAATTACAGGGGCCAAGAACGCCAGCACACCGAACGCGTTGGCGGCATGGCTCGACACGAAACCGTACTTTCCGCCGCGGTAGCCGTCGACGAAATGGAGAATACCGCATATCTCCTCGTTGCGCGAGGGGCGCAGACGGCAGAAATAGGGCTTAAGGAACGACGAGGCTATCTGGTCGGCCAAGGTGATGGTCAGAGCCAGTCCCACTATGAAGAAAAGTGGTATGAGCAGGCTGCGCTTATAATACGCAAGCGAGAACACTAACGCCGCGCCGACCGGAACCCACGAAATGTTGGACGAAATGGTATCCCAAAAACGGTCGGCGCACGGGCCGCCGTCGTGGTTCAACGCCACCATGAGCGACTTGTCAACGCCGTCGAGCGCACGGATCAACGGTGCCGCTGCTTGTAAATTAAGTATGATGAAAATGCAAATGCAAACTGCAGATAATATAAAGAATGTCCTCTTTGAAGCAAAAAAAGTCTCGTTCATCTTCTTTTTTTGTGCAAAGATAGGGCTTTATTCAATTATCCGTCAGCATTTTATGTAAAAATTATGTTAATGATGTGTTTTTCTTCCCGGTTTACACACCGCCGACATACAAAAAGTTTGATGAAAGCGAAAGGTGCGTGCGGACAAGAACTCCACACGCACCCCTAATACAACAATATACTTAGAACCTAAATTAACCCCAGACCGGTAATTAGAACGTAATACCTGAAGAAATGCTTGTTTCGCATACTCTTCGGGTTAAACGATGCCCTGAGCCATCATGCCCTTGGCAACCTTGAGGAATCCCGCTATGTTGGCACCCTTGACGTAATTGATGTAACCGTCGGGCTCGGTGCCGTACTTAACGCAGTTCTCGTGGATGTTGTTCATTATGTAATGCAACTTCTCGTCGACCTCCTCGCGGCTCCAGCTCAGGCGCTCAGAGTTCTGGCTCATCTCAAGGCCCGACACAGCCACGCCGCCGGCGTTGGCAGCCTTGCCCGGCGAGTAAAGGATGCGGGCGTCTTGGAACACCTTGATGGCTTCGGGCGTGGTAGGCATGTTAGCCCCCTCGCTTACGGCTATCACGCCGTTGGCCACAAGGGCCTTGGCGGCCTCTTCGTCGATTTCGTTCTGCGTAGCCGACGGCAGGGCGATGTCGGCCTTCTCAAACCAAGGCTTTGCACCGTCGACATACTTCACGCCGTATTTCTCGGCATACTCGCGGATGCGTCCGCGCTCGATGTTCTTAAGCTCCATTATGTAGTCGAGCTTCTCGCGGTCGATACCGTCTGGATCGTAGATGTAACCGTCAGAGTCAGAGCAGGTCACCACCTTTGCGCCAAGCTCGATGCACTTCTCTATGGTGTACTGGGCCACGTTGCCCGAACCGCTCACCAACACGGTCTTACCCTTGATGTCGATGCCGCGCGTGCCGAGCATGTTCTGCAGGAAGTAAACGTTGCCGTAGCCCGTAGCCTCGGGACGGATGAGCGAACCGCCGAACTGTACGCCCTTGCCGGTAAGCACGCCGCTCCACTCGTGGGTAAGCTTCTTATACATGCCGAACATGTAAGCCACCTCGCGGCCTCCTACGCCGATGTCGCCGGCCGGCACGTCTACGTCAGGGCCTATGTGGCGGTAAAGCTCGGTCATGAAAGCCTGGCAGAACCTCATAACCTCGGCGTCGCTCTTGCCGCGCGGAGTGAAGTCCGAACCGCCCTTGGCGCCGCCCATTGGGAGCGTCGTCAGCGAGTTCTTGAAAGTCTGCTCAAAGGCAAGGAACTTCAATATGCCGAGATTGACCGACTGGTGGAAACGGAGTCCGCCCTTGTAAGGGCCAATCACGTTGTTGTGCTGCACACGGTAACCCATGTTCGTACGCACGTTGCCTTTATCGTCGACCCATGACACGCGGAACTCTATCACCCTGTCGGGTATGCACAGACGCTCGATCAAGTTCGCCCTGTCAAACTCGGGATGCTTGTTATACTCCTCTTCAATCGTTCCTAATACCTGGCTTACGGCCTGTATGTATTCAGGCTCATTGGGAAATCTCAACTTGAGATTTTCTACGACTTTAGCTGCATTCATAATTCTTTTACTCTTAAAATGTTTATTGAAGATATGTCACTTTTTCTTGATTTTTCGTTGCAAAGGTACATATTTTTAACGAAAAACCAAACAAATATGATATTATTTTTAATAAAAACATATCTAAATATAAACATTACACTACAAAGAACATACTTTTGCTACTAAAACAAGCCCATTCATGCCTTTTTGTCAAACAACGGCTTCATACGCTGCAAAACGCCAACAAACGGGAAAAGGCGGTAACGCGGACGCATGCCGCCTATTGGCATGCGTCCGCGTTACCGCCTTTTCCGCGCACAGCCCTACCCTATCGGCCGAGCCGGTTGGCTACATACGCGCTTAACTCCTCACCACGGAGGCCGGCGTCGAGCACCTTGCCGTCCCTGTCTACGATTATCGTAAACGGAATGGCCTGTATGCCGTACATCTGCGCCGCGCTGTTGTGCCAGCCCTGCAAGTCGGACAGCTGCGTCCACGTCATGTTCATCGAACTTACGGCCTCAGTCCATTGACCGCCGTCCTCATCGAGCGACACGCCGACAATGCCTAACCCCTTGTCCTTATACTTACCATACAGGCTCACGAGATTGGGCATTTCCTGTCTGCAAGGGCCGCACCAACTTGCCCAGAAATCGATTATCGTTATTTCATGCTTGGCAAACTCGTCGGCCACAGACACTTGCCGCCCGTTGATGTCGGCCATGGTGAAGCTTATGACAATCCCGTCGCTGCTTGCGCTGTCAGCATCGGCGGCCTGCCGCCCGGCGGCCACGGACGTGCCGTCCTGCGGCGCGGCGTTGTTTTGTGAGCCGTTCTTACAGGCGGAAAACGCCAGCAACGCAGCGAACGCCAACACCGGAATATGACGCATATTCATATATTCAGGCGTTATACAAGATATTGCGAACTGATGCTCTCATTGTTGACAACTCTGCGTATCGTCTCGGCGAACATGTCGGCCACGGACAACTGCTTAACCTTGGCGCAGCGGTTTGAATACGGGATAGAGTCGGTGAACACCATTTCCTCCAACGCCGACTTCTGTATCCTCTCGCTGGCCGGACCGCTCATAACGCAGTGTGAAGCGCAAGCCCTGACGCTCTTGGCACCGGCCTCTTTCATTATGTCGGCAGCCTTGGTTATCGTACCGGCCGTGTCGACCATGTCGTCGATTATCACGACGTTCTTGCCTTTAACGTCGCCGATAATCTGCATGCTGTCGACGACATTCGCCCTGGCGCGCGTCTTGTTGCAAAGCACGAGCGGACAGCCGAGATACTTGGCGTAAGTATTGGCGCGCTTGCTGCCGCCGACGTCGGGAGAAGCAATTACAATGTCGTCGAGCTTCAAACTCAACAGGTATGGCAGGATGACGCCCGAAGCGTAAAGATGGTCGACGGGAACATCAAAGAATCCCTGTATCTGGTCGGCATGCAAGTCCATCGTGATGAGACGGTCTATACCGGCCACACGCAACAGGTCGGCCACAAGCTTGGCACCGATGCTCACGCGCGGCTTGTCCTTGCGGTCCTGGCGCGCCCATCCGAAATAAGGAATCACGGCATTGATGCTCTTCGCCGAGGCGCGCTTGGCGGCGTCAATCATAAGCAGAAGCTCCATCAGGTTGTCTGAGTTAGGGAATGTGCTTTGCACAAGAAAGACATCGCGCCCGCGGATGGACTCCTCATACGAAACGGCAAATTCCCCGTCGGAAAATTTTGTGACAAGAAGATTGCCTAAAGGGCAACCAAGACTGTGGCAGATTTTTTCAGCCAGGTATCTGGTGTTAGTGCCAGAAAATACCATGAAAGAGTTTTTCTCACTCATTTGTCTTACTTAATATATTATATTTATTTTGATTTAAATTTAAGATACTGCTTTCCTAAGCTTCTCGAAATGGTTGATAAGGTCAACGAAATCCAACTCGTTATGGATGTCGAACTTGCTCCAAAGATCATCGCACACGACCACGCCGCCGAAGCCTAAGTCCTTGGCTTCCATGATATTGTCAAGGCCGACGCCGCCGAAAGCGTAGACGTGCTTGTCTATCAGCCCCTGGCGCGCGCACTCCTCAAGCCCGGCACGTGTGAAGCACGGTTCGGCCCCGTTGCCGCCAACACTGCCGAAAGAGCCGGCCAAGAAAACATAGTCGGCCTTTTTCTTCATCTGCGCCAGACTGCCAAGGTCGCGGCACGTCATGCCCAACTTACCCTTATAGTCCTTGGGAAGCTCCTTTCCAACGCCGTCAAGATGTATGCCGGCCAAACCGTATTCGTTTTTCAAGTAATAATGGTCGTGCACGGTCGTCCTGCCGTAGGCTGCTTCAGGCAGTAGCGACAACAGCCGCTCCGAGTACATCGGCGAAGCACCCGGCTTGCAAAGGTGCAGATTGTCCAACCCCTCGTCGAAGAGGGCAGTGAGTATCTTGTCTTCTTCAACAAAGAATGTCGGTAAGGTCATTATAACAAGCTTCATAGCTTTTTTCTCTTTTCAAAATGCAAATGTATAAAAAATTTGACAAACCGACAATCTATCGGCGATAAAAGTTGTTTCATGCCGCGTAAATAGGAACTGACGCGCGCCGACGAAGCAAGGCCGGCATGAAAAACGGCACCGCAACGGAGCATGCGGCAATACGCCCGGCGGACATGAAAATACGGCTGCATCAAATCTATGGGAATGGACAATTACGGTTGCGTAAACAAGAAGGCGGCATGACGCAGGGACATGCGGATTGACACAATGACAGGGGAACGACGGCAGAACACGGCATTATGTCAAAATGATAATGTCAGGGATTTTTGTTGAAATAGGATAAACGGAAGCCTAACGCCGCATATTTTCATGCACAAACACGGCATCAGGCATGGGCAAACACGGCATAAACACGATGAAAAAAGGGCTTTTGCCCATTTACAAACAAGCTTTTTCCATCTAACAAGCAAGCAATCATCATGTAAAAGGTAAGCTTTTGCATGCAAAAAGGCAAGCTTCCACATCGTTTTCAACACATTTCCATTGCACATTCATCCTACAATCCACTTAAAACGCTTATATATCAGCAAGTTGAATATGCACACGCCAGAACGGTCCATTTGCGTCAAGGATATGGAAAATTCAGAATGAAGCCATTCTAGAGCGTCAAGAAAAATCAAAAAGAAAGGAAAAACCTGATTTTCATTACCGCCATATCATTCCCGGCAACAAATTTACCGACAATGCAGAGCCTCTCACGATGGCGGCAAATAAAAACGGAGAGGGCGGACAAATGAGTAAAATCCTTGTCCGCCCTCTCCGTTTTTATTTTATCCGGCTATGTCACGCCGCTATTTCTATCCAATCGTAGAAGAAACTGCATACGCCGAAGAGCAGCACGCCGGCCGTACAGAGGGCGAGGGCGAGCTTGGTGTTGCCGTCGCTCTTGAACGTAGGCAGCGGTGCGTCGGAATGCTTGATGTACATGGCCTTGACGATAAGCAGATAGTAGTAAAGGCTCACTACGGTGTTGACCAAAGCTATGAATACGACCAAGTATGTAAGCGGAGAACCCTGCTGGGCTGCGGCCATGAACACGAAGAACTTGCTGAACATGCCGGCGAACGGCGGAATGCCGGCGAGCGAGAACAGCGCGAACGTCATGAGCAGCGACAGTTTCGGGTTGGTAGTGTAGAAACCGTTGTAGGCGTCCATGTCGGTAGTGCCGCCGTTGTTTTCCTCAACCACGCTGATTACGGTGAATACGGCAAGGTTGGCAACTACGTAAAC
>CALUIJ010000103.1 GCA_944320675.1 uncultured Prevotella sp. | reverse complement strand
GCAAAGTTATGCGTAATGCCGTAAAGCCGGTTATCCGTATGTTTCATAGGCATTTCTTTTTGTATCACCGTTGTATCATGGGGCTTCCTATTTATAACGTTATTGCGCCGTTCTGCGGCTTGCGCGGGCTGTGCGCCCTGCGCCGTGGGCTTTTGCGGCTGGCGGGCGGTGTTTCCGCCGGGCATGCCGGCGTGGCTCCTGTGCCCGTGCGGCGGTTGCCGGCATGCGGCCTGTTGCCGGTGTATTTGCCGGAGCTTAGCTTTCAGCGTGCGGAAGGTAAGCTTTCATAGCGTAAAAGACGGCATTCCGCGATGCGGAATGCCGTCTTTTACTGGATAGTGGTAATGGCTTTATTATCAGCAGGTTGTGAGGCGCGGGCCGGATTGGCCTGGCCGGCGTGGTTGGCCGTTGCCCCCTCGTGCCCGGTTTATCCCAAATCGGTCATTAGGCTTCATCCGTATTCCGTGCTGCCGTCAGGCGGATTGTTTCCCGGTTTTGTCGAAGACGTAGCGGGCTACATCGGGATAAACCGGGGAGCAAGACGGCGGCGGCAGCACGGAATACGGATGAAGAGCCGGCAATCAAGTGTAAATGTGTTGATTAGCGTTCTAATGACCGATTGGGGTTTACTGCTCATTTCACCGCCTCGGCGGCGCAATCGCCAAGCACCTTGTAGCCTTCGGGGTTGGGGTGGAGCCAGTCCGACTGCAGGCTTTCGCGCATCGCGTCGGGTTGCGACGGGTCGGCCACGGCCTTGTCGAAGTCTATTACGCCGTCTTTTGCATCCTCGCATGCCGCCTTCGGCATCGTAAACGGCCGCTTGCGGCCTTGTTAACGGTAAACCGCCAAAGCCAGGCGAACCTGGTTTGGCGGTTCCAACGTAAATTTTCAAAGTTACAGATTGTCTGCAAACGGCTTCATTTAATAACTTTATGTCTAAGTGGGTTTTGGCCTTGGGGGTTTGCAGTTGTAAGGTTTTGCGGTTTTACGGTTCCACAACCTTATGGCCGCATAACCTTACAACCTTATAACCGCATAACCTTACGACCACACAACCTTATTCGACAACAATGTCGCCGAACTGGCAGTACCAAGGCTCTTCGGCTCCTGCGGCCTGCTTTGCCATTGGCACGCGGATGCTTACGACGTCCTTAAGCATGTCGTCCTTGCCGCCGGCCCCGGTTTCGCTTATGCCCGTGGTGTAGAGCGGCTTGCCCTCCGTAACGCCGGGGTCGGGCGCGGGCGTCTTCGTGCCCGAGAGGTAAACCATGCGTATGTCGTCGTAATACGTGTCGCTGACGTGGTCTATGCCCCAGAGCAGCTGTGTTATTCCCGAGCCTACGTATTTGCCGTCGGTGCGGGCCAGCGCGCGTACGAAGTACGTGCCGTCGTTCGAGTATTCGAATGTCAGCAAGTTGCCCTTGCACGTGGCCCGGTACAGGCGCGCGCGTCCCGGCATGGGAGCCTTCACGGTGACTTCGCCCTGCTTGCCGTTGTCGAGCGGCGAGGCGGCTCCCTCCCTGTTGGTTATCTTGCGTATGGCCATCTTCGTCGTGCCCTTGGCCATGTCGGTGTTGGCCTGGAAGAAGTAGCCGTCCATCAGGCCCGGGTTACCGCCGGCCTTGCCCGGCCTGCCCCGCATCAGTATTCCGCCCTTGCTGGTGCCCGTTGTGTATTCCTTCCACGTTATGCTGTAGTCGGCCTCCGCGCCGAAGCGTGTCAGGTTGGCTATGCCTATGGTGTTCCGGCCCTCGCCCTGCGCCTGCGGGTTGAGCGCGAGGCTCCCGTCGGCGTATGCTGTCTTGGCCGAGCCGGCCCCGTCGGCCGCAATCCAGGCCGGCGCATGCCTACGCCCGCCGCCCTCGCGCCGCACGTTAAAACTAAGACAACTATCAAAAAACTATATAAACGTTTCATTGTTTGGTTTTGGGTTGTATGCCGGGATGCGGCGGTATGTTCCCGGATTGATGTTATTTCATTGTCTCGGGCGCGCCGAGCAGGCTCTTGCGCATGCCGCCGAGGTCGATCATTATCTTCTGCAGCACGAGGCCGTTGTCGAGCGGACGTATGCGCAGGGTGTGCCGTCCGGGTTTCAGCTTGGCGTGTATCGTCTGGCTGTCGATTACTCCGGCGCGCTGCAGCGGGCCTATCTCGCCGTCGTAGTCGCCGTTGATGTTGACCACTTGCTCCTCTCCTCCGTCTATGCTTACGGCGTAGCGCAGGCCGCTGACGTTGTAGTTCAGCGTGGCCGAGAAGCGCAGCGTGACGCGCGGATAAGCGTCCGACGTGGTGTGGATGTCGTACTCCAGGGCCATGCCGTCGGTCGGTGCGTCGGCCGGTTGCGGGGTTATGGCCGAGAGTGTGCGGCCGAGTTCGGGTATGACGGTCCAGGTTGCTTCCTTGCCGTCGGTCTTGCGTGTGAAGTGTTCGGCCTCGATGCTTACGCATCCGTCGCGCTCCTCAAACTCGCACTTGCCGTCGGGCGTTCCGTAGAATGCCGTCGTGGGCATCGGCGTGGGGAAGGCCAGAGTGCCCGTAGGAGTGCTTTCAACGCGCTCGACGGCCGGCATTACGAGTTCCTTAGGCTCGGACCAGCGCGTATAGCCGATGTGTATCTGGCCCATCATGTGGTTCCATTTGCCGCCGTTCATGGCGTGGTATCGGTTGGTGAGGACTGAGTCGCGCCCGAAACACTCGGCCACGCGGTCGGCCCAGAGGTTGGCTTCGGGGTCGTTCTTCTTGGCGAGCCGCAGGTTCATGGCCTGCGCGTAGTACATGTCGTAGAGGTTTGAGCAGGCGAGGACGGGGTAGCCCAGTAGCTGATACCATGCGTCCTGCGCCTCCTCGGGCAGCCGCCTGCCCAGCGCTTCGGCGTCGGCTGCCAGTTGGCCGTACTCCGCCGCCACGCGCTGCCACTCGTCGTAGTTCATCGAGAACGTCTTGTGGTCGAGGTTCTCCGGAGTCATGCGGCGGTTGAACTTGGCGTACGTGCGCAGCAGGCGCGCCGCCTCTTCGGCCTCTTTGTCGCCGAATACGCTGCGGCAGAAGTCTACGGAGTGCCGTATCAGGTTGCCGGCGTTGTAGCGGTCGGGGTCCCAGGCCATGTCAAGGAAGAACGTTATGGGGTATTCCATCGGCTTAAGGTCGCCCACGTTGACAATCCACAGGTCCTTAACGCCGTGGCGGTAGCACAGGTTCATCTGCTCCCAGACGCGCGGAATGGGGTTGATGTTGATCCACTTCGAGCAGCGCGGCCCGCCCACGTAGTCGAAGTGGTAGTACATGCCGTAGCCGCCCTTGCGCGGTTTCGCGTCCGACGCGGGCAGGCGGCGCACGTTGCCCCAGTTGTCGTCGCAGAGCAGCAGCGTAACGTCGTCGGGCGCCTGCATGCCGTTGTCGTAGTAGTCCTGCACTTCCTTGTACAAGGCCCAGAGCTGCGGGGTCTCCTCTGCCTTCTTGCTCGTCACCTGTTCGATTATCCTGCGCTGGTCGGCCACGATCTGCTCCATCAGCTTTATGTTGCCGGTGCCTTCCATTTCCTCGTCGCCGTCGCCGCGCATGCCTATGGTTACCACTTTCTCCCAGTTCTTGGCGCGCTCTATTCCGGTAGTCCAGAACTTGCGCAGGGCCTCGCCGTTGGTCTGGTAGTTCCACTCGCCGTCACGGTTGCGGTGCCAGTCTTGCTGTGCGAGGCACATCGGTTCGTGGTGCGACGTGCCCATGACTATGCCCATCTTGTCGGCCAGTACGCCGTTCTGCGGGTCGTCGTCGTAGAAGGCGCTGCCCCACATGGCCGGCCACATGAAGTTGCCCTTAAGGCGGAGCACGAGTTCGAAGATGTGGGCGTAGCACTTAGAGTTGATGCCGCCGAAGTGGCTGTTGGCCCAGTTGCCGAAGCAGGGCCACTCGTCGTTGATGAAGATTCCGCGGTATTTCACCTTCGGCTCGCCGTCGGTGTAGACGCCTTTCTTTATATATACGTTGTCGTTGTGCGGCGTAGGCACGTCGGCGAACCAATACCACGGCGACACGCCCATCTGCCTCGACAGTTCGTAAATGCCGTAAATGGCGCCGCGCTTGTCGCTTCCGGCTATCACGAGGGCGCGGCTTACGCCGGCCGCGGGGTTGTCGACTATCTGCAGGAGGTACTTCTCGCGCTTGCCTTGAAGCTCTTCAGCGTCGATTTTCCCCGATTTCGCAAGTTGCTGCACGATGCCCGACTTCAGGCTGCCTACGATGACGCACGCGCCCGAGGCCGACCCTGCGACCGCCGGCTTGACGCCGCACACGCGGCTGAAGTCGCAGGCCAGGTTCTCGGCGGCCATCCTTACGCCCTCGTAATCGTCGGGGGAGCACACCACGTCGACCGGTTTCCCGCCTTCCACGATCGCGAACGAGCCGCTTGACGGCTTGAATGACACAAACTGCCCGACGGCTTCCGCAACGGCGGCGCAGCAGCATGCCAATGCCAAAAGAATTGTTTTTTTCATTATTATTCAATGTTTTTTAGTTGTTCCTGTTCCTTATAAAGACGATGCAAAGATAAGCACATTATCTATAAAAGGCAATAGCGTGAAACAAAGTCGAAAAGGTTTGCAATATTTTATAATGGGAAATATGTGAAACTCGGGCTGAAGCCAATCCACGGCTATGGGACGTAGTCATGCTTGACGGCAAGGTGGCGGCCGGGCTGACCGCTTATCCGGGAAACACGGAGACGGAGGAACTGGGAATGTAAATCAAAACAAGCTGTTTTTAGTTTCAGACTGAAACTTTCCATGCGTCTTTACCGGCGTTTTGTCACAGGAGGGGATAAAGTTGTATAATTTTGTCCCTTTTATTGTTTGCTTAAAATCAAAATGTTGTAAATTTGCAGGCGGTTGAAGACAAAACGAAACGACAAACGATAAAAGCAAGGCAAAATGACACGAAGGCTTGTTAAGTTTACGAAGATGCACGGGGCCGGCAACGACTACGTTTACGTCAACGGCATGCAGTACGACATACCCGACCCGGCGGCCGTCGCCGTTGAGTGGAGCGACCGCCATAAGGGCATAGGCGGCGACGGCTTGGTGCTGATAGGCGCGCCGACGGCGGCCGGCGCCGACTTCTCGATGCGCATATTCAACGCCGACGGTTCCGAGGCGGCGATGTGCGGCAACGCGTCGAGGTGCATAGGGAAGTACGTTTACGAGAAAGGCCTGACGCGGAAGACCACCGTCAGGCTTGAAACCCCGTCGGGGATAAAGACCCTGATGCTGCACGTCGACGGCGGCAGGGTGGCAAGCGTCACCGTCGACATGCTCGCCCCGGCGTTCGACGTTCCGGCGCAATACGCCCCTGCGCTTTGCGGCATGCCGCCGGGAGTGTTGCATGCGGGCGGCGCTGAGTTCGCCGGGACGTTCGTGTCGATGGGCAATCCGCATTTCGTAATCTTCGTCGACGACGTGGGGCTGACCGACGTGGCGCGCTACGGCGGCATGCTCGAGCGCAACGAGGCCTTTCCCGACGGATGCAACATAGAGTTCGCCCAAGTGCTTACCGGCGGCGTGATACGCGCCAGGGTGTGGGAGCGCGGCAGCGGCATAACCCTTGCCTGCGGCACCGGGGCATGCGCCACGGCCGTGGCCGCCGTGCTTACTGGCCGCTCGGGCCGCTCGGCCGAAGTGGTAATGGACGGCGGTACGCTCGGCATACGTTGGGACAAGGACGACGGCCATGTCTACATGACGGGCGGGGCCGACTTCGTATTCGAGGGCGAAAAGGATCTTGGGAATTAAGAGTTAAGAATTAAGAAAATATGCATCTTCCTTATCCCGAATCAGCATATTTTCTTAATTCTTAACTCTTAATTCTTAATTCAAAAAAGTCCTCTTAATTCTTCACTCTTCACTCTTAACCCTTAATTTAACTATTTATGGCACTGATAAACGAACATTACCTGAAACTTACAAAGAACTATCTCTTTGCCGACATAGCGAAGAAAGTCAACGCATACAAGGCCACACACCCTGGCGCCGAAGTGATAAGCCTCGGCATAGGCGACGTTACGCAGCCGCTCTGTCCGGCCGTTGTCGCGGCCATGCACAAGGCCGTCGACGAGCTGGCCGTTAAGGCTACCTTCCACGGCTACGGCCCCGAACAGGGCTACATGTTCCTCAGGGAGGCCATCGTGAAGAACGACTACCTGCCGCGCGGCGTACACATCGACCCCTCCGAAGTGTTCGTGAACGACGGGGCGAAGAGCGACACTGGCAACATAGGCGAGCTGGTGCGCTGGGACAACAACTTCGGGGTCACCGACCCGATATACCCCGTCTACGTCGACAGCAACGTGATGTGCGGCCGCGCCGGCACGCAGGTCGGCGGACGGTGGAGCAACGTGACGTACATGCCGTGCCTGGAGGAGAACAACTTCGTGCCGAAGACGCCCGACCACCGCGTCGACATCATATACCTGTGCTACCCCAACAACCCCACGGGCACGGTGATAAGCCGCGACGAGCTGCGCAAGTGGGTGAACTACGCCTTGCGGAACGACACGCTCATACTCTACGACGCCGCCTACGAGGCCTATATCCAAGACCCAGACATACCTCATTCCATTTACGAGATAAAGGGCGCAAGGAAGGTGGCGATAGAGTTCCGCAGCTATTCCAAGACGGCTGGGTTCACCGGCGTGCGCTGCGGCTACACCGTAGTGCCCAAGGAGCTTACGGCGTGCAGCATGGACGGCAAGGAGCGTTATCCGCTCAACGACATGTGGCTGCGCCGCCAAAGCACCAAGTTCAACGGCGCGAGCTACGTCAGCCAGCGTGCCGCCGAGGCCGTTTACACGCCCGAGGGCAGGGAGCAGGTGAAGGCCGTCATCGACTATTACATGGCCAACGCGCGGCTGATGCGCGAGGCTCTGACGAAGTTGGGGTTGAAGGTGTACGGCGGCGTTAACGCCCCTTACCTCTGGGTGAAGACGCCCGGCGGTACCGGCAGTTGGAAGTTCTTCGAGCAGATGCTCTACGGCGCCCAGGTGGTGTGTACGCCGGGCGTAGGCTTCGGCCCGTGCGGCGAGGGCTTCGTGCGCCTTACGGCTTTCGGCGACAGGGACGACTGCCGCGAGGCCATGCGGCGCATGGGCGAATGGATGAACAAACGGTGATTAAGGTGGAAAAGTGGAAAGGCAAACCGCCGCAATCATAACAAAATGTATATTTATTCGGTCGGAACGTGTTTTTTTATAAAAATTCGCCGTATCTTTGCAGACGGTAAGCCGCCAACTTCACGGCGGCGGGAGGGCAATCCGGCGGCGGCAAGCGGGCATGTATGCAACCGCCTGGCGGTCAGGCACTTTGCTAAAGGCCGTGTTCCGGCTTGCAAAAGGCCGTCTTTCACGACGTAAAAGGCCGCTTTTCACGACGCAAAAGGTCGTCTTCCGCAATGCGAAAGGCCGTCTTCCGGAGTGGCGGCGGCAACGAAACGGAATTCAACATATAAGGAATCAAAACCTCATACGATGACAAACTTAAGATTTCAGGTAGTAGAAGAGGCGTTTAAGAAAAAGCCTTTGGAAGTTATTGCGCCGGTGGAGCGTCCGTCGGAATACTTCGGCAAGTACGTGTTCAACCGCGCGAAGATGTACAAGTACCTGCCCCCGCAGGTCTACGACGCGCTTATCGACGTAATCGACAACGGCTCGCGCCTCGACCGCTCGATAGCCGACGCCGTGGCCGCCGGCATGAAGCAGTGGGCCGAGGAGAACGGCGTGACGCACTACACGCACTGGTTCCAGCCGCTCACGGAGGGCACCGCCGAGAAGCACGACGCCTTCATCGAGCACGACGGCAAGGGCGGCATGATAGAGGAGTTCTCGGGCAAGCTGCTCGTACAGCAGGAGCCCGACGCAAGCTCGTTCCCCAACGGCGGCATACGCAACA